>NZ_MRBY01000004.1 GCF_001904615.1 [Limnothrix rosea] IAM M-220 | reverse complement strand
GCTCTTTTAGCTCTTCGTAATACATTGCTTTGTTTCTTCATTCCCCTAATTCCATCTTTTTCTATTTTATTCATGCAAGAGGTCTATTGGCTTTGACTATGAATTCTTCTTTGGGAGGGAGACTGGTGTTTTCTCGTTGTCTCATCATTTTTTGCAATGGCGATAACGAGCATATTTACTGAATGATTCTCAGCCATAGGCGAATGAAGATGGCTCGTTCAAATTTCTGGCAGAATTAAGCAATCTCTACAATCGTAGTTCAGATCGAGTAATAATCATCTGATATTAACTATTTGATTATGAAATATTTTAAAGATTTACAGGTAAGAAAAAGAGGCGATCGCCCTATTCACTCCTGTTTGGATTGCAATCAACAAAACTAATCGATTCATCATCTAAAAAACTGTCGATTGAATCATATTTTTATTTCTGCAAAACTTGAGAAACGATCAATTTTTCTTCTGCATTGTTCTGTTGAAGAAAAGCTGAAACAAGCTGCTCTGAACCTTCAAAAATAGCCTCATCATAGAGACCTTCATTCATCGTTAAAACAGTGATTTTTTCAGTCAAAGGATCAACAATCCAATATTCATTAATGCCTCGTGCCTGATACTGTGCCCGTTTATAGCGATAATCGCGAGTAATATTTTCTTTTCCCGGCGATACTACTTCAACCAATAATTCTGGTTTTGGCATATCAAGCATGATGGTTGCTCTCGTTGCTCCTTCAAGGGCGATCGCCGCTTCCTCTGACAAAACCATTAAATCGGGCACACGCACTGAAACCTTAGAGCCAGTGACCGCAATCTCAGCGCCAATTCGTAAACAGTAAGAGGGAATACCTAATTGAGCAAAATAAATTAAGAGAAAAGTTGCAATGCGTTGATTTAAATCGCTTTCTGGTGGCATCTCCCGTAACTCCCCATTTTCCAATTCATAGATAGCGTCATCTTCCGGTTGGTAAGCCAGATATTCCTCAAGGGTCATGCCCCGTGAAACAGTTGCAACCATTGCGATTTTCTCCCTTAACATTGCCAGCCTTTGCTCTAATTTTGGCACAACTCAAACAAGTCCCTATCGAAATGCCGAAAATTGACCCATAATGAACGATGGTTAAACAGCGATCGCCAAAAAAATAGAGAAATCATGCGCCTTTCAGAAAGTTTATTCGTCACCCTCCGAGAAGTTCCTGCTGATGCAGAGATTCCCAGTCATCAGCTCCTATTGCGGGCGGGCTATATTCGTCGGATTGGCCGTGGTATTTATGCTTATCTACCGATGATGTGGCGAGTGTTGCAAAAAGTGTCGGCGATCGTCCGGGAAGAAATGAACGCGACCGGCGCACAGGAAACCCTGTTACCGCAGCTCCAACCCTCCGAACTCTGGAAAGACTCTGGCCGTTGGGATACCTACACGAAAGCTGAAGGCATCATGTTTTCCCTCACGGATCGCGTTGATGGCGAGCTAGGTCTTGGTCCCACCCACGAAGAAGTGATTACCGCTGTGGCGAGGGATATGATTCGGTCCTATCGCCAACTGCCCCAACATCTTTATCAAATTCAAACCAAATTCCGCGATGAAATTCGTCCCCGTTTTGGCTTGATGCGTGGTCGGGAATTCATTATGAAAGACGGCTATTCCTTCCATGCCAACGAGGAAAGTCTCAAGGAAACCTACGCCGAAATGGATCAGGCCTACCGTAATATGTTGCGCCGCTGTGGTCTGGAATTTCGGGCGGTTGAGGCAGATTCTGGGGCGATCGGGGGTTCTGGCTCGCAGGAATTTATGATTTTGGCGGAAGCGGGTGAGGATGAAATTCTCTACACCGACGATGAAAAATATGCTGCTAATACTGAGAAAGCCGTTTCTTTGCCTGCCGATATGGTTGAGTCTCCCTTCACCAGTTACGAAAAGCGAGAAACTCCCAACACTGCAACCATCGCCACATTAAGTGAATTGCTTGATTGTTCACCCACCGCAATTGTGAAAAATGTCTTGTATCAAGTGGTTTATGACAACGGCAAAACGGTTTTGGTTTTAATTTCGATGCGTGGCGATCAAGATGTTAACGAAGTGAAATTAACCAACGAACTCACAAAACTTGCGCCGAATTACAAAGCTAAAACTATTATTTCGTTAACGGTTCCCGATGCCGATGCGCAACAAAAATGGGCGGCAAAACCGTTACCGCTTGGCTATATTTCTCCCGGTTTAGCAGATGAATATATTGCGGGTTCAAAGGAGATTGAAAGCAAATTTCTGCGCATGGTGGATGAAACTGCCGCTGACCTGAAAAACTTTGTTACGGGTGCGGATGAAACCAATTTCCACGTCCTTGGTGCAAACTGGGGTTCTGAGTTTACCTTGCCTAAATTGAAAGTTGATATTCGTCTCGCCATGGCTGGCGATCGCGCGGTTCATGATCCGAGCCAAACCTTACAAACAGCACGGGGTATTGAAGCGGGTCATATTTTCCAATTGGGCACGAAGTATTCCGAGGCGATGGGGGCAACTTTTACCGACGAAGATGGCAAAACGAAGCCGTTAGTGATGGGTTGTTACGGCGTGGGGGTTTCCCGTTTGGCTCAGGCAGCAGTGGAGCAATCCTACGATAAAAATGGCATTATCTGGCCTGTGGCGATCGCCCCCTATCATGCGGTGGTTGTCGTGCCGAATATTAAAGATGCCGACCAAATGGCAGCGGCAGAAAAACTTTATACCGAACTCAATGCGGCAGGTGTCGAAACCATTCTCGATGACCGCAAAGAACGGGCGGGCGTGAAATTTAAAGATTCTGAATTAATTGGTATTCCCTTCCGTGTGGTTACTGGAAAATCTCTCAAGGACGGCTTGGTTGAAGTTGTCAAAAGAAAAGAGGGCGATCGCCAAGATCTGCCGCTCAATCAAGTAGTTTCTACGATCAAAGGCTGGGTAGACGAAGCCACAAAATAAGCTCAAATCACGCTAAAAAGGGAAGTCGTTATCATTAATCTAGGTTGAGACGATTTCCCTTTTTAATTGCTATGACTCACACCCCAATTATTCCAAGTACAGCCTACGATCAAGACTATCAACTATGGTTGCAACAAACCCTAGAAAAGTTACGTTTAGGTCATTATGAAGCCGTAGATTGGGAAAATTTAATTGGTGAAATTGAGTCTATAGGTAAAGGCGATCGCCCAGCTATTGCCCTAGATGATGGAGTTAATAAAACCATAAAAAATTGGGTTGGAGTCGTGACCGAAGCCCCAACTCACAACCCAAAAATTAGGCATGCTTGATTCAAAAAGTGCTACTTTTCATATTCGCTAATCCGACCTGAGGGAATGGGTCTGGGAGTGAATGGCAAGGGAAATTCATCCCGCATTTTACAAACTTGCTCGTAACATTGGGGGGGCGTAATCGGGAGATTTTTAAGGTTAAAAAATGTGACCTGATTCGCTGCTTCCAAGAGAAAGATTAAGTCGGTGCTGGGATCGTAGGTATCCACAGCTTCTAGAATGTGGGCATTCATAAAATGGTGGCGTAAAATCACCGTGTCGGGCGCGGCCAACCAAGCATTTAAGCAGGCTGCCAGACGAGAACGGGGTACAAAATGGGTTTGGAATGTTTCGCCGGTGATGCCCATGGCAGGGGAGTTCGTGCTGCAAATAATCACACCGCGATCGCCGCCTAAATAGCCTGTCCAAGCATTATGACCAAGGGCGAGCAAATTGGTGGCAATAAAATCTTGCTGCCAATCAGGGGTCGTGGGAATTTCGCTCATCAGCACCTCTCCGATCGATTCTCGCCAAGTTGAAATTCTGCCCAACGCCGTTGCATTTGGTGGTAACAATCACGGGGGGGAATCTTGGTCTGGCGGATTAAATTTATCTCGATGCCACAGTCACTGATGATGGTGATCACGATGGCTTCGGTGGGATCATAGGTGGCGATCGCCGGCAACAGGATCGAGACCTGCTCGCTGGTTAAATTAAACGCCGAGGACCGCTGCGCCACTTGCCTGTGCGGCACATATTCCTGACGAAAATCTAAAGTATCAATGCGCCAATCCATGGTGGGGGCGATCGCCTCCCGAACCTCACAAATCACCACACCTCGTCCGCCACTGAGATAACCAGCCCAAGCGGTGTACCCAAGGTGCAAAATATTGTGCTGAATAAAGCGATGTTGCCAGTGACCAGAGCGTCCTTGCCAGAGGTCATTAGGCCTTTGCATTCGCTTCCCCCCGCAATTTCTGCGCTGCCGCCACCATATTTTTCAATGCCGGGACGACCTCCTCCCAACGGCGCGTTTTTAGCCCACAGTCTGGATTTACCCAAATTTGTCTGAGGGGTAAAGTCTGAATGCCCGCCTGCAATTGCTGCGTTAACTGCTCCGTAGTCGGCACTACCGGACTATGGATGTCATAAACCCCATTGCCCACCTGATGGGAATAGCCCGCTGCCGTCACTTCCTGCAACGTGCGGTTATTACTACGGCTATTTTCAATGGAAATGACATCCGCATCAAGGCGTTCGATATCTTGGATAATGTCCCCAAATTCGCAATAACACATGTGAGTATGGATCTGGGTCTGGGGTTGGGCGATCGCCGTCGATAACCGGAACGCATCCACCGCCCAAGTCAAATATTCACCCCAATTTTCCAACTTCAGCGGTAGCCCTTCCCGTAACGCCGGTTCATCCACCTGAATCACCAGTGAACCCGCCGCCTCCAAGTCCGCCACCTCTTCCCGCAGCGCCAAAGCAATCTGGAACGCTTGTTCCTGCCGCGAAATATCTGTCCGGGGAAAAGACCAATTGAGAATTGTCACAGGCCCCGTGAGCATCCCCTTAACCGGCTTCTCCGTTAAGGCCTGAGCCACCTTAAATTCCCGCACCGTCATCGGTTGAGGGCGAGCCACATCCCCAAAAATAATCGGCGGACGCACATAACGGCTGCCATAACTTTGCACCCAACCATTGGTCGTAAACGCAAATCCCGATAACTGTTGACCAAAATATTCCACCATATCCGTCCGCTCAAACTCCCCATGCACCAACACATCAATGCCGATGTCCTCTTGGAGCTTGATACAGTCAGCAATATGGGCATCAATGGCGGCTTGATATTCAGCCTCAGTCAATTTTCCTTGCTTATATTTCACCCGTAGCTGCCGCACCTCGGAGGTTTGGGGAAAAGAGCCGATGGTGGTGGTGGGTAAAGCGGGCAGGGGCAGTTGGCGATCTAACCGCAATGTATAGGAGAGCGATCGCTGGAAATCATCAGCCGTTAATTTTTTCAGCGCAGCCTGCACCTGCGTATTCGCCGAACTAAATTTTTCAAACGCTGACCATTGGGCTTGCAAAGTCGTGAGCGATGCATTGGCATCATCCCCAGAAAGCAGCTTGGCCACCATAACCACTTCCCCTAGCTTTTGCGCCGCGAAACTCAAAACATTACGCAGCGGCTCCGGCAATTTAGTTTCTCTGGCAGCATCGTGGGGGACAAATTGCAGGGAAGCAGAGGGCTGAATCCAAAAATTTTCCGTCACCGCTTGAATGGCTTTCACCGTAGATAATACCGATTCTGGGCGAATCTTCCAGATATTACGACCATCCACAATGCCCACGCCCAACCGCTTATCGGCGGGGAAACCGTGGCGTTGCAACAATTCCAGATTATTACCCCGCGTAAAATCGAGACTAATACCCGCGACAGGCAATGCTTTTACCCAAGGATAGGCCGTTCCCAAATCGTCGAAATAGGTAACGAGGTGAATGGCTAAACCCGCTTGGGCCAGTTGCTGATAGGTTTTCGTCACAGCCTCTTGTAGATCGTTAGCTTCGCTCGTGACGAGAATTGGCTCATGGAGTTGCACCGCCGTAACCCCCATGGCTTTGAGTTGATTGAGGAGGTCACCATATAGGGGCAGTAGTTGATCGAGGTGCGCGGCAAAGTTGCCCTCGACGCGGCTCAGTTTTAACAATGTGATCGGACTCAGGATAATGGGCATCAGGCGATCGCCAAGAATAATCTGCGATCGCCCCACAGTCGCCAAAAAATCCTCAAAATTGGCTTGGGGTTTAGCATCCGCCGCAATTTCCGGCACAAGATAATGGTAGTTCGTATCAAACCACTTCGTCATTTCCAGAGCCGGTATCCCATCCCGCCCCCGCGCCATCGCAAAATATTGCTCCAACCCAGACAAATGACGAAAACGCTCAGGAATCAAACCCAGCCGCACAGTCCAATCCAACACATGATCATAAAGAGTATGATCACCAACCCCCACATGATCAATGCCAGCATCCCGTTGGGTTTGCCAATTATCCGCTTCGATCCCACGGACAATTTTCAACAAAGTTTCCGCGTCTGACTTCCCCCGCCAAAAAGCCTCCAAAGCCTTCTTCACTTCGCGGTTTTTGCCAATGCGAGGATAACCCAAAGTTGCAGTTTGAATCGTCATAATTGTAACGTCCTAAATTTCAATAAAAACAACAAAATCAATAACTTTCAAAACAAATTTTGACAAGCAAAACCGAGCCTATTCATCAATAAAAAATAGGATGATTTTGAGCACAGTCTTGCCCTTATTTTGCTACGGGTTTAAAGGAAAAATCTCCAAGTAGATAAACCCTGATGATGGCAATCTTTACTTGCCTTAGAGGTGCTATTTTTGGGGTGCGCCATATTTCGCCAAGCCATGCCACGGAGAAATGCTCCTTTGTGGGCAGAGCCTAGGGACAAAATGCCACGCACTCGATTGGGTAACCTGCGGCAAGACAAGCAAAATCAAGCACAGCAAGGATTTCAACCAATCCCAAAAAGGTCGTAAGCAGCCTAATAATCGGCAATATTCAGTCTTAGGGAGAGCCTAGGACTGGAACTTTATGTAATGACGGCGTAAGTAAAAAGATCGAAAAAAAGCTGGATTTAGCATCACCTGTACCTCGCAGATGTTATGTAACGGGTTGATTTTCGGCGGGCATTCTGACTTGGAGAATAGTATTTCTCTTTACAGTTGCGGGACAGCGGTAGATTTGCACTACTCTTTCCCCCTTGCGTCTGATGGCTGCTCCCCATCGGAACCGATAATTTATCTTACCACTTTGAGTGGAAGCTGGAAGAAAATGGTGATTTAAAGTGGTTCTTTTATGGTGGATTTTTGTGTTATTGAAATAGCTGTGGCTTTTGTTATTTTAATTTTTTCAATGATGGGGCTATTTTCTGATGGCGAAATAGTAATCTTAGGGGGAGATAAAAAAATAGAGTGTTCTTGTTTGTTGCAGATATATTGTTGTTTTCTAGGCGTTATGCCAGTTGTCACGTTTAGGGCTCAAGGCGATTCGTGAAAATCGCTAGGGCAATCATCGGCATCAGACAAATTAATCCTTGGGTGAAGGTGAGAGGTGCTGTCTTAAATAAATGCTTCATCACACTCCATTGACTAAAAAACGATTTGCAGGGCGATCGCCTTTTGTCTCGGTACAGTTTTTATTGAAAAATCTCCCTTGAAGTCCCGTCAAAAACTGGGGGCGATCGCCAAGATACTGCATGGAAGACGTTACTTTGAAAATTAAAGATTGAGTACAAGAAGCCCTTTAATTAATTGCATATGCACACAGAGTCGAAAATCAACAGCTTTGAGTCGTTGTATTTTCACTCTTTATGTTGAAATTTAATTATTTACTACGTCATTGCATTAACAATATAATCAATAAATTTATTTAAGTAGCTTCTTTAGAAGATTTATCATTCATAATGCTCCCAGCCTGAGACATTTGAATGAACATCATCAACCCGCGAATAAACAAGATTACGCCAGCCATTTCCAAGCTTTCCTCAACAGTTGTAATCATGCTATAGGAAAAATTGTTAGAGCCATATAATGCAAAAAAATAGCCCCCAATCAACTCAGTGCCGATAGCTCCTGATAGAAAAATTGAAGCTGCAAGAATAATTTTTTTACTCGTCTGATGAGGTAACATTCTCAAAAAAGGATAGAAATATGGCACTAGGAAAATAATTAAAATAATAGCTGGAATCACCCATGCAAATCGAAAAAGACCCAAGTGCTCTACGTTCAAACGACTAGTGAAGAAATTATGTACAGGTTCAATTAGTCGCTCATGAAACGAAAGCCACTCATCCAGTGACATAAAAGCAAAACCAAATCCTAATATCCACCAGTAGCGCGAGACTAATCCCCTCTTGACTTGATCATAGGCAATTATCAGAAGCAAACTCGCCGCAAAAAGTAATAAAAAAGAGGAGAAAATAGTAGGTATATTTTTTTCATTATCAACATAAAACATTGTAGACAAAATATTTTGCCATCTGTTTTGGCTAGAGAAAAATCTCATCATCTGACCAAGAATACTAGTTAAAACTAGACTTATGGATATTCCCCCTAAAAAATATGTGATTAAATTTATTTTTGCTTTACTTAAATGCATGTTTTACTATGTCTTAATAGTTATACTTAAACTGTAATTGGAAAATTCATTTCAAATATCCTGACCAAAATGCATTATAAAAAATGCATTTAAATCCTTAATCATATATTTTCATTTCTGATTCCTGCCAAAATAGCCCTAAGATTTTTATTGAATTCACATTCGGAAATAGTCCTAAAGTAGTAATTTTAGTCAAGCTCATATATGTCGGATTAATCAGTATTCTTTGTGAAATTGTTCCTAGAACATCCCTCAAGAATAAAAAAGTAGGAGTCGGAAAAAAAACAAGGATGGCGATCGTCAAGACATTGCCCTCAAAGAAGTCGTTGCTACGCTCAAAAGTTGGATGGGAGTAGCCCCGAAATAACCTCTTACACTTCCATAACCGACGAATCAGCAGATTAATAAGTGCCGCATTGAGTATGCTAGCTTCTATAAAGTCCTTAATGGAACGCAAACCTTTCCCAAAAATACGGGTGCAACAATGTCACATCCATCCCAACTATCTGCTGAACCCCGCGTCACAACTTTTGATGAATTTGTGCAGTTGGCGGATTATTCCCTGATGGATAATCTCAATGCTGATCCTGATGCCACGGAAGATGGTGACGATCGCCGCGCCCGTCAGGTTTTTTCTGGTCATTTTGTTCCGGTCAAACCCACGCCTCTCACAGAGCCGGAATATGTTGCCCATAGCAGCACTTTCTTTAAAGAACTGGGATTGAGCGATGAGCTGGCCTTTGACGAAAAATTCCGCCAAGTTTTTTCTGGGGATATTGCCCCTGCCCATGAGCCGATGCGTCCCTATGGTTGGGCGACGGGTTATGCTCTGTCGATTTATGGCACGGAATATATTCAGCAATGTCCTTTCGGTACGGGCAATGGCTACGGTGATGGTCGGGCCATTTCGATTTTTGAAGGGGTATTTAATGGCGAGCGCTGGGAAATGCAGCTTAAAGGCGGAGGTCCAACGCCCTATTGTCGTGGTGCTGATGGTCGCGCAGTGTTGCGTTCCAGTGTACGGGAATTTTTAGCGCAGGAATATATGCATGCTTTGGGTGTGCCCACATCGCGCTCCTTGACCCTGTATGTTTCTAAATCGGACACCATCAAACGGCCTTGGTATTCCGAAGATTCTTATTCCTATGAGCCGGATGTCTTAGTGGATAATCCCATCGCCATTTCGACCCGTGTTGCGCCCTCCTTTTTGCGGGTTGGTCAGATAGAATTGTTTGCCCGTCGTGCTCGCAGTAATGCCCATCCCAAGGCCTTGGAAGAGTTGCGCATGATTGTGTCCCATTTAATTGAACGGGAATACAGCAGTGAGATTGATCAAAACCTTGCGTTTACAGATCAATTAGTTGAGCTACTAAGGCTATTCCGTCAGCGTTTAATTTCACTGGTAACGAATTGGTTGCGGGTCGGTTATTGCCAAGGAAATTTTAATAGCGATAACTGCGCCGCTGGTGGCTTTACCCTCGACTATGGCCCCTTTGGATTTTGTGAAAATTTTGACCCTCAGTTTCAGCCTTGGACTGGTGGTGGCGAAAAGTTTGCTTTCTTTAATCAGCCCACCGCCGCAGAAGCAAATTTTCATATGTTTTGGCAATCGGTGCGGTTGCTCATCGCAGAAAAAGATGCAGCTCTAGAGCGTTTTGATCAGGTGCGCCGTGGCTTTGCTGAAGTGATGCAAGGGCAAATTTTAACTGTGTGGGCGACGAAACTTGGCTTAGTTGAATATCATCAATCCACCGTGAAAACCTTGATGGAGTTAATGCTCGAAACAGAGGTGGATTTCACCATTTTATTCCGCGAGTTATCCCACATCCCAGAGGATATTGCGCCACTGAAAAAGAGCTTTTATGGTAATACTTCTCCGCAACTGGATGGGCAATGGCAGGCTTGGTTAGACGGTTGGCGCGATCGCCTCATAAATGAAGGAGACTTGGCTGAGATCTCTGCAAAAATGAAACAAGTTAATCCGAAATATGCGTGGCGCGAATGGTTAATCGTGCCGGCTTACGAGCAAGCAATGCAGGGTGATTATAGTTTGGTGAAAGAGTTACAGGAAGTTTTGAGCCATCCCTATGACGAGCAATCCCAAGCAGTAGAAGATAAATATTACCGTCTCAGACCTGCAGAATTTTTTAATACTGGCGGCGTGTCCCACTACAGTTGTTCGTCTTAAAGACTCCTCTAAATGGGAACCGAGACAATGAATTACATCATTCGCCCCCTCGCATTAGAAGACGAGCCATTTCTTTGGGAAATGTTGTATCACGCCATCTATATCCCTCCGGAGCATGCTCCTTTACCGCGAGACATCATCCAAACTCCAGAACTAGCTTCCTATGTTCAAGGTTGGGGGCGTGAGGGCGATCGCGGTTTTCTTGGGAGCGAGACACAAACCAACCAGCCTATTGGTGCGGTATGGCTACGCTCGCCGCGAGCAGGACATCAGGGCTATGGCTACGTAGACGACAACACCTCCGAACTTAGTATTGCGGTTCTTCCTGAATATCGTGGTCAAGGCGTAGGGACTCAATTGCTAACTCATTTATTTGCATCTGAGTTGGGGAGGTTATCTGTTTCGTTAAGCGTTTCCGTAGGCAATCCAGCTGTGCGGCTTTACGAACGTTTTGGATTTGAGATTATTAGAAAAAGCAATGGTTCACTCACGATGAAACGAAATTAAAATGCCAGTGGCGATCGCCAAGATATTGCCATTGAATGATGATGTTATAACCCTGAAAAGCTGGGTTGAAGTAGCACTCTAGCCAGCTCAGTAGTGAAGGTCTATGGAGCAAACAAGAGTTATCGACAACTACAATAGTTGTAAGTTTAATAGTTTCTCTGTTCTACGATGACTCAAACTCGCACTACTCTAGACGTTGCTTACGACGAAGACTATCAACTTTGGTTACAACTAACTGTGCAAAAACTGCGTTCAGGGGAGTATGAGTCCGTTGATTGGGAATGCCTAATTGACGAAATTGAATCTATGGGAAAACGCGATCGCCATCGTTTGAAGAGTAATTTGATCATTCTACTCATGCATTTATTGAAATGGGATGTTCAAGCAGAAAAACGATCTGGTAGCTGGGAATCGTCGATTATCGAACATCGCCGCCGCATTATTGATGATCTCGAAGATTCACCCAGTTTAAAACCCTATCTCATCACTATTCTCGACTCTGCTTATGACACTGCTCGTCGGCGTGCTAAGGCGGAAACAGGTTTACCACTGCAAGCTTTTCCTGCGAATTGCTCCTACAGCATTGACAAAATTTTGGATAATTCATAGCTCTTCAAGCTAAGGATCAATACGATTAGCCAAAATGGCGAGAGGCAGCATCGGCAACATCGGTATGAGACAAATTAATCCTTGCTTAAACGTTAATGGTGCTGTTTCAAATAGGTGATTCATTAAACTCCATTGACTAAACACGATTTGCAGGGCGATCGCCGCCACAATCCCAATGATTAAAAAGGGCGCATTGGTAATTTCTTTAGTTTTGCCTTGCAAGTAAGAGAGCAAACTTCTACCAAGTTGGCTGATGCTGAGGAGATAAATCACCCGCGCGGCGACTAGGGCTTGAATTGCCATCGTTCGCGCGACAGTGACATCACCAGTGGTGGATTTTGCCCATTCAAACATCCCAAAAATTAACACCCAGTTAAATGCAGACACCAACAAAATTCGTCGCAATAATAGTGGGGTGATCAGCGGTTCATTGGGGTTGCGCGGTGCAGACTGCATAATGTCTGGGGATTTCGCTTCAAAGGCGAGGGGGACGGTCATGGTGATGGAATTAATCATATTTAGCCACAACACCTGCAATGACAAAATCGGTAAATCCCGCGCCAATAAAGCACTGATCAAAATGGTCATCGATTCGCCACCATTGACAGGCAATAAAAAGGCGATCGCCTTGCGGAGATTTTGGAAAACGGTGCGACCTTCTTCGACTGCGGCTTCGATGGAAGCAAAATTATCGTCGGTGAGGAGCATATCGGCGGATTCACGGGCTACCTCTGTGCCGCCTTTCCCCATGGCAATGCCAATATCGGCTTGTTTCAAGGCAGGGGCATCATTTACGCCATCCCCCGTCATCGCCACAATATTCCCCCGGGATTGGAGCGCTTCGACAAGTTGTAATTTCTGAGCGGGGGCAACGCGGGCAAATACGGAACCCGTTTCAGCGACATTGCGCAACTCCTCTTTTGCCATCGTGGCTAACTGCCTTCCTTCAAACGCAGTGGCTTCCCCTGCTGCACTTATTCCCATCCGTTGGGCGATCGCCTGGGCTGTTTTAATATGGTCACCGGTGATCATCTTGACGTGGATTCCGGCTTTTTGGCAGGCATGGACGGCGGCGATCGCCTCCGGTCGTGGTGGATCGATCATCCCTTGCAAACCGAGAAAAATTAGATCTGCAGCGATGTCTTCATGCACCACCGAATGCTGATGATGATCCACTTCTTTTTTCGCAAAAGCCAAGACCCTTAAACCCTGAGCAGCCATCTCATCAACCACCTGGGTAATGGTGCTGGGCTCTAGGGCGATTAATTGACCTTGCCCATTAAGCATCTGATCACAACGACTGAGGAGCGATTCCACCGACCCTTTCACGTAAATTGTGCGCGCTTCTCCATCGTGGAGCGTCGCCATGTATTGATAGTCCGACTCAAAGGGAATCACATCTAAACGGGGTTTTTTTGAGGCAAATCCCGCTTGGCTAAACCCGACTTTTGCCGCCGAACTGAGTAACGCCCCCTCCGTTGGGTCGCCGACCACCGACCAATCATCATCGGTCTGTTTCAGTTGGGAGTCATTGCACAGCAACCCTGCTAATAAACACTCGGCTAAGGTGTGGGGTAATGCGTCATCTAGGTGGCAACTTGCCCCTTGATCCTCCCGGGGGAAAATCTCTCCCTTCGCACTATAACCCCCACCACTAACGACATAATGCTGTTGGCCGGCATAAATGGCCTGCACCGTCATTTGATTTTCGGTGAGGGTTCCGGTTTTATCGGAACAAACTACTGTCGCACTCCCCAAGGCTTCTACGGCTGGCAGTTTGCGGATAATGGCATTACGGCTGGCCATGCGATTTACCCCGATCGCCAAGGTAATGGTCACCACTGCGGGCAACCCTTCAGGAATGGCACTCACCGCTAGGGCGATCGCCGCCTCAAACATATAAACCCAAGATTCCCCCTGTCCCAAACCAATGGCAAAGGTCAGGGTCGCCAAGGTCAAAATGGCGTAGAGGAGGGTGCGGCTAAATTTAGAGAACTTGCGGGTGAGGGGGGTTTGGAGACTGACCTGCTTTTCCATCGATTGGGAAATCTGTCCCATTTCTGTGGCGTTCGCTGTGGCAACCACAATGCCGCGTCCCTGCCCAAAGGTCACAAAACTGCCCGCATAGGCCATGTTATTCCGTTCGGCGAGGGGCGTATCAGAGGCTAAAAGTTCGGTGCTTTTCTCGACGGGAACCGCTTCTCCGGTGAGGGCAGATTCATCAATTTGCAGATTACGAATTTTGACTAACCGTAGATCTGCGGGGACTTTATCCCCCGATGCCAACAGCACAATGTCCCCCGGTACAAGGTCTTTGGAAGGGACGCGTAACCTTTGATGGTCCCGCAACACATGGGCTTCTGTGGTTACTGCTTTCGCAAGGGAGGCGATCGCCCCTTCAGCTTTAGCCTCTTGGAGATAACCGATAACGGCATTAACGACGGTAACCCCCCAAATTACGGCGGCATTTGTCCAAGATCCGAGGAACGCTTTTACCGCGCCAGCCAATAGCAAAATGTAGAGGAGAGGCTGATTAAATTGCAGTAGGAACCTGAGCCATGCTGGTTTTCCGGGTTTAAAGGTTAGTTCGTTCCAGCCGTAGGTTTCATAGTTTTGGGCGACCTTTTCTGCGGACAAGCCCTGTTCTAAATCGCTCTGAAACTCGGCAAGGACGTTTTTAATGGATTGGTCATGGTAGAAATGCCGAGGAGAATCTGCACGCGCCATCTTGATTCACTAGAGATCTATACCTATCGATATTAATAAGTTTTTCTCGCGTTTGAATCGACTTAAATTGTTGCGACCAAAACCTTTCACTCCTGTTAACGGTGAAAATATCTCTCCATAATCTATTGGCGGAATTCTGAACTTGTTGTGAAAAATTTTTAAGCAGTTTTCAAAGGGGATGATGGTGGGCGATCGCCCATAGATTTTCACAAACTATATTTTTTCTGATTGGAGCGTTATCTCATCTATCAAGTCAAGGATGACAAAATCTATTTCCTAAAGACTTAAAACCATTGCTAATCAAGCGGTAGTCGGGAAATCTCGTAGTTTTACTTCAACTTGAGATTTTGACTTAAGATAAATTAGCCCGTTACTTTTTCACCGTTACACAAAGAAAAGATGAACAAAGTTACATTGATATGTACAGCGATTGCTGGCTCTTTATTTGTTAGTATCAATCGAGTTAAAGCCCAGACCTTTGATGCATTACCATTCTGCGCAACTCACACAACAGCAGAGCATTACGATTCACACCTCAGCTTGAATAATTCTGATGTGAAAGTTGCCTTATGTAGTGAAGGATCAATAGATCCAGCAGGTTACTGCTACTATACGCCAGAAAAGTTTTTTATCTTGGTTAATGACAAGTCTAATGGACGGACAATAAAACTAGAAGAAGTCCAATATGATGTTGTTCAATCCAGTAGCGTACACATTTTCAAATCAAGTGTTGATGAATTTACTTACCAAGTAGCTGCTAGCTCAGTCTATACAGCAAATCCTTGGACTAGTTTCTCTATTTTCAAAAACGGTCAAAAAACATTTCATAATATTCGATACGGACATGAATATGGTCTTGTAGGTGACTGCTAGGCACAATCTTGAACTCCCCAAATATAGCTTCCAATACCGAGACCATTTCTTCTAAGAATTTCCATTGAACAGTCAACAAATTTTTGTGCTTTTCCATTCACTAAACCATAATCATCAACTCGATTAGGATTTGGTATATGAACATTCACTAATCCTGTCGATGAACAATTATCAAATATAGTTTGAGATAAGCTTGTTAAAAAGATAGGAGAATTAAAAATATTTTCTGCTCCACTTCCTCCAAGTGAAAGAAAAACTCTTCGAGTAACTCCAGAAGGTTGATTATGGTACTGAAAATCGTTACTGAAATATAGTTGATCTACAAATCCACCTGCGTTAGAAACCTTCTCTTTCACATTGCGTAATGCAGTTTGACATTCATCATGTTGATTTACGGCAGGACTGGAATAAACACTGTCTGGAATAATTTGCGCAGAAGTTTGAATAGGATCAACCCCTAAACAAAACAGAGCTAAAAAAGCGATAGATTGGGTTTTCATCTTATTTGATATTAGTTATTGCAATAGTCTCTTGTGCCATAGCAATTTTTTGCTTGATTTAACAAACGTCTCTGCTCACTATTGGCGGCAGTAAACGGAAGATTAATACCGGGAAAACTTTGATGTTGCTGATAGTAAACCCCTAAAGGATCTAATAAAGTTTCACCATAAGTAGTCACAGTAAGTGACTCGTAGTATTTAAGGTTGATTATGGTACTGAAAATCGTTACTGAAATATAGTTGATCTACAAATCCACCTGCGTTAGAAACCTTCTCTTTCACATTGCGTAATGCAGTTTGACATTCATCATGTTGATTTACGGCAGGACTGGAATAAACACTGTCTGGAATAATTTGCGCAGAAGTTTGAATAGGATCAACCCCTAAACAAAACAGAGCTAAAAAAGCGATAGATTGGGTTTTCATCTTATTTGATATTAGTTATTGCAATAGTCTCTTGTGCCATAGCAATTTTTTGCTTGATTTAACAAACGTCTCTGCTCACTATTGGCGGCAGTAAACGGAAGATTAATACCGGGAAAACTTTGATGTTGCTGATAGTAAACCCCTAAAGGATCTAATAAAGTTTCACCATAAGTAGTCACAGTAAGTGACTCGTAGTATTTAATGTTTTCACATTTCCAAGTTTCTGATTGACGCTGACAATTTACTCCGATAACTGTTTTGGGCAAACGTTTTGTGTAAATTACAACATCACCTTGAATATTTGGTTCAGGGATATAACGACTAAGCATGTTGCTTGGACCATAGTTAGTTTGGGCGGTAAAACTACTTTGCATCACCCAACGGGCTGTGTTATCTACATTCAGGCATCCCATTGTGAATTGAGCATCAGTAAAATTCATATTGCCAGCACCATCAACTCTTTCCCAAGACCGATTTGTAGAACATTGATAGATATTATTTTCATAAATTTTACGAATGCCATTAATCGATCCGGCTAAAGCTTCAGATGGAAATAAAGCTGTGAGTAAAATACAAAAATAAAATAAGTTAGTTCTCTTCATAATTGTCAAAAAGTTATTAAATACATCCATATAAAGATTCCATAATTATTATTGCTGCGATTAGACATAACCATACTCTAGCCAAAACAAACATTTCCGACAAATTAGTTTTACATATTTTAGAAGAAAAAATATACGTCATTATTCCCAAATATGACAAATCAAAAAAAAGTATTAATATCAGAAAAGTATCATTATATTCTCGATATCGTTCACTCAAGTCCCAAATAATAGGGTCTAGTATGATTAATGAAGTCAAAAACAATACGTTTACGATGTGGTGTTTTAGCCTTACAAAAAGGAACTTTTTTTCTAGCCACTTAGCCTGTCCAAAAAATTTGATTTTATAAATAGAATAATTGATAAGAATAATAGAGCAAAAAAAAGATATTAGCTGGAATGGAACTTCATAGTTCCCGTAAAAGTCATTACCACTAATATAAACAGTTTGAGAAAAATATAGCACTTCTATCATGCTCTAGTATCCAAAATATTGTAGTAATACTGAATTAAAATACATTTATGATATTTGTGATTAGTATTGCTAGTTTATATAAACATCATAGTAACAATTAATGTAATATCTATTTTTAAAATCTATATGAAGTTACAGCATTAAATCGAGAAATGTATGCGATGACCTGTGGAAGATTTTCGTAAGCTATAAATTCTGCAATAGTCCTAAAGCTGTGGGGAAGAAATGCAGAACAATCACCTTTCGCATCTCCGCTGAACTTTTCCTAACCTAATCAAATCATGTCAAATTCGTCATGCAGCCAAAGAAGTTGAAGAGCTGACCTAGGACAAGGTTCACGACAATGTTTAGGCGATCGCCCCAAACTTTTTTCGACCAATAAAAAATCCCCTTGCCTCTTCAATTAAAGCCAAGGAGAGAGTTGATATTTAAAAGCCAAGATTATAGTAGTTATGCCAATTTAGCCTGAAACAGAGGATACCCCTACATCCCCCTTTGTAAGGGAGACTTGAGCTTTTCAGTTATCCCATCGTTACTTAAAATGACCATATCTAGCGGTGACAATTAGGCATAGCTGCCCAGAGGAGAGTCTTGTTTATTTTCGATCAACCGGAGACCCTCTTCGAGGGCAATTAGGCGATCGCCCAGCCAATGTTGCTCCGGAATTAGACCAGCAATACCGAGTTTTTCGAGGCGATCGCGGACTTTACCCGTAGCACCCACCACAATCACTTCGCGACCAACATCCAAGGCTTCTTGGATCGCATTTTCAATCGCCAGAGAAGACGTAACGCCCAGTACCGGCACTTCTGCCAAATCGACGATCAAAACATCGTAGCTCTCAATGGCACTATGTTCACGGGCGATCGCCTTCGCCACCCCAAAAATCATCGGGCCATTCAAGTGGAACAACAATAATTTGCCATTCGCAAGGTCTAAAATACGCTTCTCCTCAGACCCCAGAACAATCTGATCATCCACATCCGTAATCGCCTTAACCGCATTTTGCTGAACCGAAGAAAGACGATCAATAGTCAGAATATTCGCAATGAAAACCCCCACACCCACCGCAATCATGAGGTCAACAAAGACAGTGAGGAGAATAACGCTATAGACAATGCCCGCCGCCTTCCAAGAAATCTTATGGACACGCTTCAAGAATCCCCAGTCAATAATATCGATACCCACCTTGAGGACAATCCCCGCCAGCACCGCCAAAGGAATACCAGAAGTGAGCGGCGCAGCCCACAGCGCAATAATCAAGAGAACAAAAGCACGCACAATGCCCGCCATGGCCGTACGACCACCCGCCTGCACACTGACCACCGTTGCCGTCGTAGCACCAGAACCCGCCACACCACCAAATAAACCAGTGATAATATTCGCGATTCCTTGACCAATTAACTCTTTGTTGGAATTGTGCTCCGTACGGGTCAAACTATCCGCAACCAAACAAGTTAACAAACAATCAATACAACCCACTGTCGCCAAAATCAACGCATTCACGACGATTAAACGGAATTCGCCAACGGAAATAATGGGTAATTGTAGCGAAGGGAGACCCGGTTTGATGACACCAATGGTGGCGATCGTTCTAATTTCGATATTGCCAAGAAATAGTAAAGAAATAACCGTTCCAATAACCAAGGCTGTGAGCTGTGGCGGCAAAATCGCTTTGAGTTTATTGGGATAAAAGAACAAAATACCTAGAGTTAAAATACCCAGACCCGTTTCCCAAGGACTCGCATTGCCAATCAAGCTCGGTAAGCTACGCAAAACTCCAAGGACACCACCTTTTGGGGTAGCTTGCCCAAGAAATGGCGCAAGTTGCAAAAAAATCAGGATAACGCCAATGCCCGTCATAAAGCCGGAAATAACGTTGTAGGGCAACATGGTGATGTACTTACCTAGGCGCAATACTCCAAACAAAATTTGGAAGACACCCGCCAACATCACCACGGTGAAACCCATAGCTAAACCCCTTGCTGGGTTATCAGGGTTATTCGCCACAAGCTCAGTAATAACGGCCGTGAGAATGACCGTCATAGGGCCTGTCGGCTCGGAAATCAGACTGGGTGTGCCACCAAATAAAGAGGCAAAAAAGCCAATCAAAATGGCTCCCCAAATACCGGCAGCGGCTCCGGCTCCAGATGCGATACCGAAGGCGAGTGCCATGGGTAAAGCGACAACGGCAGCTGTTAGACCGCCAAAAAAATCTCCTTTAAAATTCCTAAAGGAGATCTTGTTAACAACGCTCATAGGTGTGTTTCTTCCTCAAGATAAATCGTTCAAAAAAGCAATAAAATTAAAATTTAGGGGAGTTGCAATGATTAAGAACCATGGATTAGAGCAAAGTTCGATGTTGCCGAATCTTCACCATGGGGCTACTCACAATAAACAAATTACAAAAATCACTTCAATATGCATAATCTATTAATGAAGCAACTAATGCATGACAGACATTTGTTTAGGCGATCGCCATCTACTGATTTCCGACTGCTACTCATCCCTGAATTTTTGACTTACCAAAATACAGGTATTTTCGTTAAGGATTTTAACAGTCTTTGGACATACTCAAGTTTTTAGATGGTTAGATATTGTTGATTAAAGGTGAAAGAAAGGGAGACTAACTCTACAAGTATAAATATGTAATTAATCATCTTTTAAGCAGATCGAATCGAGAGGGCTGCGGTTTCTAAATTTTGTTCTAGTTTAAGGTCTGGGCATTTAAGTCTTGTTTTTGGTTTTGATCAATGGAAGACTTTAGCATCCTAGAATGTTCTTAGAAAGTATTTAAATTTAAATGATGATTTTTGTGGGTAGCGTCGCAATACCAAACCAAAATTTGACGATACTTTGCACGACTTCAAAAAATGTATCGATGTCTGCTGGTTTTGTGACAAAACAGTTTGCTTGGGCTTCATAACAGCTGACAATGTCAAATTCGTCTTTTGATGTACTAAAAATGATAACGGGTATAGTTTTAAAGTATTCGGTTTTTCTAAGGCGTTTTAGAAAATCTAAGCCAGAACTTCTAGGCATATTTAGGTCTGTAATTACGAGGTCTGGATGACATTTTTTTGCATCATCGATATCTAGGGATGAGGTCAGTAAATCCCATGCGTCTTGTCCATCTTTGGCAGACCAAATCATCACATCTAAAAATAAATCGGCGATCGCCTCGCAGATCAGTTCCCGATAACCCATTTGGTCTTCAATGACAAGGACAGTCATCTGAGGACTTGGTGCATAGCGGGGGGCATTTTTCATTCAGGCTAAAATCAAAAAAAATTCAGATTGGGGCAAAATACTGTTATTTGACAAGGAGTGTAGGGGTTAGACAAAACAGTAAAAATCAAAAGTATTGTCGTGCAAATCACAACAACCCCAGTCAGCAATGCCATAGTATTTTCGCTACAACGGAGGGTCTCCTTCCGGAACTTTAGGGTTATAGTCAGAGATCAGAAATTTCTGGAACATCCACTTTACGAGAACCAAAAAATGATGTAGGTAACGTCAGTTATGGCTAAGCATGTAGCCAAAATTCTCTAGAGAAAAAGAGACACGGAGAGAGAAAAAGAGACACGGAGAGAGAAAAAGAGACACGGGGAAGCAACGAAAATTTGCATTTTTTGAAAGCTAGTANGATTGTTTGCATAGAAACATCTCCCGATCTCTCGCTTTCCCATTCACCGCGTCGTACTTCCGAGCATGCTTAAGCAAAACTCACGTTAAGTATTTTGTATCTACTTACCTTTGATCATCGCACAAATTCCTGTGTGTTTACCTATGCTATTTGACTGAAAACAAGTGGCTTATCTCAGTATTTTGGCGGAATTTATCGCTGGTAAGGTAAAGATAAAAGTTGAGCCTTGTCTTACGTCAGAATCAAGCCAAATCTTGCCATCATGCTGCTGGACAATTCTTTGGCAAATGGCCAGTCCAATGCCTGTACCGGGATATTCTTCTTGGGTATGGAGACGCTGAAATAGTTGAAAGATGCGCCCTTGATGTTGTGGGTCAATGCCAATGCCGTTGTCTTGGACTTTGCAGAGCCATTTGTCTTCGCTTTTCTCTATTGTAATCGTGATTTTTGGTGGGTTTTTAGATCTGTATTTAAGGGCATTACTCAGTAGGTTTTGCCAAAGGTTTTGGAGGTTCGACTGATCGCCGTAAATTTCGGGAAAAGTTTGTGGCAGAGTAATTTGGGCTTGGCTATTTTTGATCTTGATCTGAAGGTTGGCGATCGCCTGTTTTAGGGGACACTTGAGATTAACCAGCTGGAACGTTTTTTTGCGTGTATTTAAACGGGAATATTGCAATAGATCTTGGATTTGCTGCTGCATTCTTTTCGTTTCTTCGACGATGTGAAAAATGTAGCGTAGGGAACGTTCATCTAAATTGGGAGCGCTTCTTTTTTCCAAGAGTTGCGCATAGTTAGAGACTATTTGTAGGGGTTCTTGTAAATCGTGGGAGGCAATATAGGCGAATTGTTCTAGTTCTTTATTGGAGCGTGCTAATTCTTTCGTGTAGTGCTTTTGTTGGCGTAGTAATTCGGCCTGATTAAGGGCAATGGAAATTTGGTTGGTGAGTTGCCGGAAAAAATGTAGTTCATCGGCTGTCCAGATTTTTTTGTGATGACATTGTTGAATGCAGAGTAAACCTTTCAGGGAAGGTTCACCGTTGGCATCCAGTTTCATGGCGCTAATCACGGGTAAAACGGCGTAGGTTTTTACGGCATAGTTGCTGAGTAGTTGATGGTGGGCAGTGGGAAATTTTTCGGCAATAACGTCAATACAGGTTTGGATTTCTCCCTGCTGAAATATTCTAAAGTCGCCTCGATCAAAGGCTTCAATGGCAAAGCTTTGATTGATCATTTTCGGCACTGTGGCGATCGCCGCTTCGTGAATAACGATCCCAGACTTTTGATCCTGTAGCTCAAAGAAAATAACACGATCTACATTGAGAGCATTGCGTAACTCTGTAACGGTCGTCGCCAGCATTTTGTCCGTTTGCCAAGATTCGAGCACCCTGAGGGTCAGGGAGGTGAGTAAGTGACGGTGGCGGGTTTGACTGATTTTTGAATATTCCAGCTGACGTTCTTCGGTAATATCGCGACTACTACCTTGTACATGGGTGATGCGTCCTTGGCGATCGCGAATGGGCACAAAACTCGTCCGCCAAATTCGTTCACCGTGGGGCAAAGGTAATGTCTCTTCCGTAAAAATTGCCTCGCCAACTTTTAAGCAAGTACGGCAAGATTTTAAAATTTGTGCTGCCACGGGTGCCGAAAAAATATCCTTGGGTGTTTTCCCAATAATTTGGTGGGTATAGAAGTTGACTAATTCGCAATAGGTCGGGTTAACCATTTCAAAGACAAAATCTTGGGCTTTGTCTACTCTCAACAGAAAAATGGCCTCTGCCGAGTGCAAAACAATTCCGGAATATAGGGTTTCAGAGGCTTCTAATTCTCGCTGGGCAAAGATGCGTTGTAGGTAATGGTGAATGAGTTCTGTCGCCATTTGTAATGTCTGGCGCACAAAGGTTGAGTAGGGTCTGGCCACTGGGCGATCGCCGGAAAAAATCAAATAGCCCCACAATTGCCCCACCGTATCTTTAATCGGAAATGCTATTAAAGACGCAATATTTAGATCTGCTAGCTGCGCCGCTAAATCTGGCACATCATCGCGATTGTAGATATTCGTCGGTTGCGAATCTTTTAATAAAGCTCCCCAATATGCTAAGGGAATATGCATTAACTTTTCGTGGCAAGGGGGTGATTGATCCGCCGACCATTGTTCTACAACCACAGGCGGGTAAGCTTCACATTGGTCACGATGATGCCATTTGAGAATAGTTACCCGTTGAACGCCTAGGGTTTTACCAAATAGGCCTAAAGCGGTGGACAAGGTCGAGGTAGAGTCGGGGTTCGATAGGACGCGGGAAAATTGTGCCAGTGTTTGCGTGAAGTGAATTTGTTCTTGGTGATCCCTCGCTACGGGGTGAGGTGAATTTGAATATTGTGAATTTGAATATTGTGAATTTGAATATTGTGAAATGGTGAGGGTTTGGGTTTGAGGGTTTGTCCCTTCCGTCCCATTGAGGGCACAGATCGCATTCGGGCGATTAGTGCAAAGAATTTCTTTGATCTGTTGGGACTCTTTTTGTTTGAGGGGCTTAAGCTGTCCGCTTAGGGTAAAGGGTATTGCATTGTGTGTAATGACGGTATGTTGATAATTCACAACGGCAATGTCCTGTAAAGCGACTTGAAGTTGTTGACGAAAGGTCGGGCGATCGCCGGGCGCAACAAACAAAGTGACATAATCATCACCACAAACATCTTCACTGTGATAACCAAAGAAATCGACGGCCCCTTGATTCCAGCTGCGGATTTTACCCTCTGGCGATAGGGAAATCACAATATCTTCTGGTATTGAGTGAGTAGTCGCTTCGTTCGTTTTTTTAGGATTTTGAGAAGTTTGGAGGAGGAGTCGAATCGTTATTTTCAGGGCAAAGGTATTGAGTTGATGGCGGGGAATTTTCTCAAGGGTTGATGATTGCGCAGAAATCTCATCTTCTGGGTCTGTGATGAGAATGAGGGGTAATTTTATGTTTGCAATTTGCGGTTCTAGGTTCGCCGTCACCGTATAGATAATGCCGATATCAAAGGGCGTTGTGTCTTCCGGCAGTTGGGCTGACCACCGCCATGAGATTTGCCAGGGTTGCATTTTTTCCAAATGGGAAATAATCGGCGATCGCCCAGCTTTCTCACCAATTAACGCTACTACTAAAGTCGTTTCGGTCATTCCTTTTTCGTCAAACCTACACAAATGACCTGTCCATGGAGGCAATATGCCTACCGTTGTAACCTATTCCACCGTAACATCGCCCTATTTCGCCCAATAAATGCCCAGATCTGATGGATGCAAATTCCCTGCTGGCAAGATTTACAATGAAATAACAGCTTAATCCTTGCAATTTTACTGTGGGCTGATTGCCTCTCTACTATGCCTAAGCCAATTATCGAAATCAATAATCCTCTCCATGACAGCGATCGCCATATCCTTGTGTGCCAAAATACATCCTGCGCCGCAAAACAATCCGCTGAAGTACTAGAAAAATTTCAAGCAGAATCACTACCAAACAACTGCTATGCCTATCCCGTCGGCTGCCAAGGTCAATGTAGCGTTGCCCCGACCGTGAGAGTTGTCCCCGACGAAACTTGGTATTATCGCGTCTCCCCCGATGATGTTCCCGCCATTTGTCAGGCATTACGCCAAGGAACAGTCGTAGCCGAGAAACTCAATCCTCGCATTCATCGCTACAGTCACTATTAGTAACCCCCCATCGAAGCCCGATTACTAACTTAAAACTTAATCATCTGTCTTGTGCTCTTTTTGCCACACGGTCTATCCCTGCCCAAGGAAAGCACACCACCAACATGTCCATCTCCCCATCCCGCCCAATCCCAATCACCCCAAGAGTTTCTATCCAGACTAAAGCACAAGCCCAGCCAGAGAACCTTTGACCAGCATGTAATGAATAGATTAAATTTTGTAACATACTAATTCAAGGTATCCATGATCAGCCAACAAACAGCACTCATTACTGGGGGAGCGAAGCGAATTGGTGCGGCGATCGCCCGCGCCCTAGCAGCAGAAGGAGTTAACCTAATCATTCATTACCGTTCCTCAGCAGATGCCGCCGAAGCCTTAAAAGCAGAACTCGCAGAATTTCCCGTTGCCGTAGATCTTGTCCAAGCAGATCTACTAGATCCAGACAGCGTGGCAGCCATGATCAAAACCATCAAAGCAACAACACCACAGCTTGATATCTTGATTAACAACGCCTCCATGTTCAACAAAGAAAGCTTATTTTCCCTTAATGCCGAGAATCTCTGGAGCAATATTCAGGTTCATGCTTTCCAACCCTTTGTGCTCACCAAAGCATTTTTTGATCAAGAGTCAAAAGCAGGAAATGTAATCAATTTTTTAGATACTCGAATTTATGGCTACGACCACGAGCATGTGCCTTACCACCTCAGTAAAAAAATGCTCCATAGCCTAACGAAAATGCTGGCGTGGGAACTAGCTCCCCATGTCCGAGTCAATGGGATCGCCCCCGGCCCAGTACTGCCCCCGGTGAATTCCAACGACGATGAGCGAGAAGCTGCGGTTACGGCAAAAACGCCCCTAAAGCGATTTGGCAGCCCAGACAATGTCGTGCAAACTGTATTGTTCTACCTCAAAAATGACTTTATTACCGGTCAAGTAATCTGTGTTGATGGTGGTTTCCACCTCGGAGAAAATTTTTATGTCTAAAACCCTCGATAAAATCTATATTCGCGATCTTTTAATTCGGTGCATTATCGGCATCTTTCCCGAAGAGCGCACTAAAAAACAGGATGTGGTGATTAATGTCGTCATGTTCGCTGACCTCACCAAAGCGGGACAAACCGATAGCATAGATGACACGGTCGATTACAAACGCATCACCAAGGCGATCTTGGCAGCGATTGAACCGTCGAGCTATGGCCTCATCGAAAAAATGGCGCAGGTTGTGGCGGACATTGCCTTTACGGATCCGCTAGTGGAAAAAGTCGAGGTCACCATTGATAAACCCGGTGCGCTACGTTTTGCGAAGGCTTCGGCCGTCACGATTTTCAGAGAACGTCAGGGTTAAAAAAAATTATGGCTCGTCATCGTGTCTATCTTAGTGTTGCCTCGAATATTCAACCGGAAGGGAATATTTTTGCGGCCATGGAACAGCTCATGGACTATTGTCGGATTTTGGCGGTGTCTCGATGTTTTGTGACGGATGCGATTCCAGCGCCAGATCAGCCGCCCTCTAAGGAGTTGCCTTACTACATCAATTGTGTTGCCCTCGTGGAAACTGATTTGGAGGCAGAATCTTTGAAATTTGAGGTGTTGCGGGGAATCGAGGCAAAGCTTGGTCGGGTACGTACTGCTGATAAGTATGCGCCTCGTCCTATTGATCTTGATATTTTGCTGTTTAATCATGATGTGATCCAGCAGGATAATTTACAAATTCCTGACCCGGATCTTCGAAAGCGGTGGTTCCTTGCCCAAGGTGTTGTTGATATTGCGCCAGATTTGATCTTGCCAGATACATCGCAACTTTTGCAGCAAGTGTTAGAGCCTCTCCTTGAAAGGTTCTATGCTACGGAAAAGGGCTTCCGGGAAGATGATGTTTTGCGGGCTAAAATTTTGGCGATCGCCGCATAATTTTTCCCAATGTTTGGTGCGGTTTGATTGGTGGAAAATCCCTCTGCCTAAATCATGACTTTATTCGCCCTGGAGTGCTTGGATTTGGGCTTTTGCTTTTTGGAGGGATTCGAGCCATTCTTTTTCGGGTTGACTATCTGCCACGATGCCTGCCCCCACTTGTCCATAAACTGCCGCTGGGCGATCGCCGTCATTTTTTACCAGTAACAATGTCCGAATTAAAATATTCAAATCAAGGTTACCCCGCTGGTCGAGATAACCACAGGAACCATAAAATAAGCTGCGGCGCACAGGTTCTAGCTCTTCAATAATTTCCATACAGCGCACCTTCGGACAGCCTGTAATAGTGCCACCGGGAAACATCCCTCGAATGAGGTCAGCTTCGTCTTGGGCGGGGTCGAGTTTGCCTTGAATATTGCTCACTAAATGAATGACATGGCTGTAATGTTCAAGGATAAATTGTTCATCAACTTCGACGGTTCCCCACTCGCAGGCGCGTCCTAGGTCGTTGCGCTCCAAGTCTACCAGCATGGTATGTTCAGCGCGTTCTTTGATATTACGGGATAGTTCTTGTCCGAGGGCTTTGTCCTCTGCTAAGGTGGCACCTCTGGGTCTTGTGCCGCCGATGGGTCTTGTTTGAACTGTATTGCCAATTTTCTGAACTAACCGCTCCGGCGAACAGCTCATCATCTCTCCCCAGGGCGATCGCCAATAGCTGGCGAAGGGTGAAGGATTGATTTGGTGGAGTTTTTGGTAAATATCCCAACCGCTCGTTTCTGTTTTGGTCTGAAATCGTAGGGATAAGTTGGTCTGGAAAATATCTCCGGCTTGGATATGTTTTTTTGCTTGGGTCACTGCAGCCGTATAGGCTTGGCGATCGCTGAGAAATGTGAGGGGAAAGGTTTTTTGTTTCGGCGTTTCAGAGGTAGAAGGAGCCGTTTTTTGAAGTCGAGTTTCTAATGTGTCGAGTAATGCTGGGTTGAGTGCCGCGAGCCAAAGTATTTGTGCCTGATGATCTAGTACGGCAAAGGATTCGGGCTGATACCAATAGGCGACGGGAAAGGGCAACTCATCGTGATTTTTTTCGGGCAAGGTTTCAATTTCCCATGCCAAGTCATAGCCTAGCCAACCGAGGTAGCCGCCCGTAAAGGGTAAATGTGCCACTGCAGCCTGTGGTTTTGATTTTTTTGCTAATAATTCCCGCAAGGTGGACAAAATCTTGCCCATTGCCGGTGTTAAAATTTCTCCCGATGGTTGTCCGGCGCAAATGGAAAACCGCGATAATTTGGGTAAAACGCTGGGGTAAGGGCTTTCGAGAAGGGTGGCGATCGCCTCATGTCCGTAAAGCTTGGCAAAAATTTCGGAGCCAGTCCGTGCCGCGAGGGGCTGGGAGCGCCAGTGCCACATAGATAAAACCTAAAGAAAAAATAAACAAAGGACTGCTAGGATTTTGACATATTTTTTTACCTAGCCTGTCGCCATGAATACACCGAGCCATTACGTGATCAATCTCGCCTTGTTGGGTAAAACCATTGCTCCGAACGCCAATGTTGCCCTAACGCTGGGAGCAATTTTGCCGGATGCCCCAATTTTTATTTTTTACTTTGTAGCGAAATGGATCTACAAGATGCCAGAACAGCAGATTTGGTCAGAGGCTTATTTTTCTGCGCCTGTGCAATTTTGGGTGAGTCTGGGCCATTCTTTCCCGGTGGCGATCGCCGGACTATGCCTGAGCATCTATTTTCAGTGGCACATTGGGATTGCCTTTTTCGCCAGTATGATTGGACATTCGCTGCTGGATCTACCGGTTCATAACGACGACGCACACCGCCACTTTTTTCCACTCACTAATTATAAATTTATTAGTCCATTGTCCTACTGGGATATCAATCACCATGCCCGTATCGTCGCTGGTTTTGAGCTGGCCTTTGTGGCGATCGCCACCCCCTTTGCCCTAGCTCTCCTTAAAAATAAATTTACCCAAGGTTTGGTTTTGGCCATTGATTTAGTTTATGTATTCGCCTATTTTCGATTTTTTATCTTCCGCTAAAACTCATTAATGTCATGGCGATCGCCCTTTCTACTCGTCGAGAAACCCAAGGATTTCTCGGTCGTCATTCAGGAGTGTGGCGATCGCCTCATCTTTGTCATCAAGACTTTTGACAACAGCATTACTCATCTTGATAAGCATCCATTCCTTCACAGGAACAGACTAGGTGGCGATCGCCGAAGGCATTATCAATTCTGCCAACCGCAGCCCAGAATTTAGAGTCTTTGAGCCAAGGCGCAGGATAAGCCGCCACTTCACGGGAGTAGGGATGCTCCCACTCGCCACAAATTAAAGATTCTGCTGTGTGGGGCGCATTTTTAACCGGGTTGTCATCTTTCGCAATTGCTCCCGATTCAATTTGCTTCACCTCTTCTCGAATCGCAATCATCGCATCACAGAAACGATCAAGTTCCGCCAAGGACTCGCTTTCCGTCGGTTCGATCATCATGGTGCCAGCCACAGGCCAAGAAATAGTTGGCGCATGGAAACCATAATCCATCAAACGTTTCGCGATGTCTTCAACGGTAATGTCCGCCGATTTTCGCATCTGACGCAGGTCGATAATGCACTCGTGGGCAACGCAACCATTCGCCCCTTTAAACAGCACCGGATAATAATCATCCAAGCGTTTCGCCATATAGTTTGCGCTGAGAATCGCAATTTTCGTCGCCTTTGTTAACCCCTCAGAACCCATCATGGCGATGTACATCCATGAGATAGGCAGAATGCTGGCACTACCAAAGGGAGCCGCCGAGATAAAGCCAATATTAGTCTCATTTTCGGGGAGTTCAGTTTTGGGGAGATAGGGCACTAAATGCGCCGCGACACCAATGGGGCCAACGCCGGGGCCACCGCCACCGTGGGGAATACAGAAGGTTTTGTGTAAATTTAAATGGCAAACATCCGCGCCAAAATCACCGGGACGACAAACCCCCACCAAGGCATTCATATTCGCGCCATCGAGATAAACTTGACCGCCGTGACTGTGAATCACCTCGCAAATTTCTTTGATTCCTTCCTCAAAAACGCCGTGGGTGGAAGGATAGGTCACCATTAGCGCGGCCAACTGATCTTGATATTTTTCTGCCTTTGCTTTAAGGTCTTCAATTTCAATATCGCCTTTGCTACCGCAACATTTCACGGGCACAACTTTAAAGCCGCACATCACTGCGCTGGCGGGGTTTGTACCATGGGCGGATTCTGGAATTAGACAAATATTTCGTTGGCGATCGCCGTTTTTAATATGAAATTGACGAATCACTTGCAGACCTGCATATTCCCCTTGGGAACCGGCATTGGGTTGGAGGGAAACCCCCGCAAAACCTGTGATCTCCGCGAGCCAACCTTCAAGCTGATCACACATTTCTTTGTAGCCAACCGTTTGACTGCGAGGGGCAAAGGGGTGAATCTTACCAAAACTTGCCCAAGTCACGGGAATCATCTCCGCTGTGGCATTGAGTTTCATCGTGCAAGAACCCAACGGAATCATGGAAGTTGTGAGCGAAAGGTCTTTACTTTGCAGGTGATGGATATACCGTAAAAGCTCAGTTTCAGAACGGTGGGTATTAAAAACAGGGTCGGTCAAAAATGCACTGGTACGCTGTAAACTAGCCGGAATTTCAAGGTCTGCTTCCCGCTCGATTTGCTCTAGGGTAAAAGGCAACTTTTCTTGATCGGCAAAGAATCCCCAAATTGCTTTTACATCTTCAGTTGTACAAGTTTCATCAAAACTAATACCGACTTTGCCGTCATCGAAATAGCGGAAATTATATTCTGCTACTTCGGCTTTCTCGCGGATGGTTACGGCTTGTTCTAACGTTGCGACCACCTGAATCGTATCGAAAGTACTTGTCGAACTCAGTTTAAAACCGAGCTTTTCTAGACCTTTGGCACAAGTCTGGGTGAGTTGATGGATAGAAGAGGCGATCGCCTTTAGACCTTCCGCACCGTGATAAACCCCATACATTGATGCCATTACCGCGAGGAGCACCTGCGCCGTACAAATATTACTGGTGGCTTTGTCGCGACGGATATGTTGTTCGCGGGTTTGCAGCGCTAAACGTAGAGCGGGCTTGCCGTGGACATCTTTTGAGACACCCACAATTCTGCCGGGGATTTGGCGCTTAAACTGATCCTTCGTCGCAAAAAATGCCGCATGGGGGCCACCATAACCCAAGGGCACACCAAATCTTTGGCTGGTTCCCACGGCAATATCTGCACCCATTTCGCCGGGCGTTTTTAGCAGACATAGACTCATCAAATCTGTTGCTACTGTCGCAAAAGCCTTTTGCCCGTGGACTTTCCCGATAAAGTCGGTGTAATCGTAAAGGTCGCCATTGGTCGCCGGATATTGCAACAACGCGCCAAAAACATCCTCCGTAACTTCAAAAGTTTCGTGACTGCCCACCACCACATTGATATCGAGGGGAATGGCGCGGGTGAGAACCACTTCAATGGTTTGGGGATGGCACAGCTCCGATACGAAAAAAGTATTAGCCGTTTTCTTTTTGCAGAGGCCATAGCTCATGCTCATCGCTTCGGCGGCGGCAGTTCCCTCATCAAGCAAAGAAGCATTGGCAATTTCTAAACCCGTTAGCTCAATCACCATGGTCTGGAAATTTAAAAGCGCTTCCAAACGACCTTGGGCAATTTCCGCTTGGTAAGGCGTATAGGCGGTATACCAACCGGGATTTTCTAAAACATTCCGCTGAATTACGGGCGGCGTGACGCAATCGTAATAGCCCATGCCAATCAAATTTTTAAAGACTTTATTTTGGGAGGCGATCGCCTCTAGGTCTGCAAGGGCTTTCACTTCAGTGCGGGCATGGGGCAAACCCAACTCTAACTTTTGGCGAATCACATCAGGCACAGTCTGGCTAATGAGATCTTCGAGGGAGTCAAACCCAAGGAATGCCAACATCTTCGTGGCGGCTTCATCGCTAATCCCGATATGGCGACGAATAAATGATTCATTTTTCGGGGTAGCTGGCAAAGTGGGAAGTTGTTGCAGATTGACCATGGGATCACCGGAAAATTACAGGATTAGGACTGATCATATTATTAACGAAACGCAACACTCAGACTCTATAGCGAAGGATATATTAATCTTTACCTACTGGAATTTTGGCGATTTCTATGGGTTTTTCGCCGCTTTTCACGATTATGATCACGTAACAAAAGTTTGTGACTTGCTGGATCAAAAAAACTGTGATTAGATTGTAAGAGTGCCCAAACGGGGGTGTGGCGGAATGGTAGACGCTGCGGACTTAAAATCCGTTGACTGTTATAGGTCGTGAGAGTTCAAGTCTCTCTACCCCCATAATTTAAACAAACAAGCAGCATTATGCAGAAATAAGAGGTGAGCCTTTGCTGTACTTTTTGCCAGCGTAAGAAGGATAGAATGAAAAAATAATTGCCGTTGGTTTTATGGTCAGTACGTTTCCAGTTCCGACAGAACCAATCCTCAGACTTAGTGTGGCGCAATACCATGCCATGATTCAAGCTGGAATTTTGACAGAAGATGATCCAGTTGAATTGATTAACGGTTGGCTAGTTGAAAAGATGCCAAAAAATCCACGCCACCGTGTTGCAACGAAACTACTTAGAACTCTTTTAGAAAACTCAATTCCAAAAGGATATTATGTTGATTCCCAAGAACCAATAACCCTTAGTGATAGCGAGCCTGAGCCTGACGTAATGGTTATTCAGGGCGAGACAAGGGACTATTTGGAAGGTCATCCCCAAGCCGAAAATATTGTTTTGATTGTGGAAGTTTCGGACTCTACATTGGGTCGCGATCGCCAAATTAAGAAGGAACTATATGCCCGTCACAATATCCAAAATTATTGGATTCTTAATCTTGTAGACAATAAAATCGAGGTGTTTTCACAGCCTGAATCTAGTCAATTGATTTATGCTTCAGAGCTAGTTTTTGGATTTGAAGAAGCCGTACAAATTAGTCTTAACGCAGAGATTGAAATAGCTTTTTCTACACAGCAAGTTCTCCCGTAAGCACAGACTTTCAAAGGATTTAGATTAGTTTCAGATGAATTAAGTGGCGATCGCCGTCCAGTTGGCAAATCTAAAAAGATACGGATATCTAGTACTGATAGAGATAGACAGATTTGGTATTCTGAAAGGGACGATACCAACCTGCATCCGGAGGTGAAACTGCGATGGCAGCAGACTTCAAAGATTATTATTCCATTCTTGGAGTGGGCAAAAGTGCCTCTGCCGACGAGATCAAGAAAAAGTTTCGCAAACTTGCTCTCAAATATCACCCCGACCGCAACCCCGGCGATACCGTCGCAGAAGAAAAATTCAAAGAAATTAGTGAGGCCTACGAAGTTCTATCGGATACGGAAAAGCGCCAGAAATACGACCAGTTTGGGCAATATTGGCAGCAGGCAGCTAGTGCTGGTAGTCGCGGCGGCGGTAACCCCTATGGCGCTGGGGTGAATGTCGATTTTAATAATTTCGACTTCGGTGATTTCGGTAGCTTTGAAGAATTTATTAGTGATTTATTAGGTCGCGGTGGTGGGCGATCGCCGGGTGGTTATTCCCGCTCTGCGAATAGCGGCTACTACAGCGATTTTGGCTTTAATACCGGAGCAGCAGGCGCAAGACCGACTACCGGAGCTAACCGCGAAGCGAATATTCAGCTCACTTTCGCCGAGGCTTTTCGAGGCGTAGAAAAACTCCTTAGCCTTGGCTCAGAAAAAATCAGTGTTAAAATTCCGCCCGGAGTCACCACAGGTAAAAAGATTCGCGTCAAGGGTAAGGGCGCTCCCAGTCCGACAGGCGGGCAACCCGGTGACTTATATCTCATCGTCCAACTCACCCCCCACAACTTTTTTGAATTTGACGGCGACAATCTCGTTTGTACGTTACCGATTACCCCAGCAGAAGCAGTTTTGGGAACGTCTGTTGATGTGCCGACTCCTGATGGTTCCGTCACTATGCGATTACCTGCAGGCATCAAGGCAGGTCAATCTCTACGATTGCGCGGCAAAGGTTGGGTCAAGCCGAAGGGCGATCGCACCGATCAGTTGGTCAAAATTGAAATTACGGTGCCAAAAAATCCTACTGCTGCTGAAAAAGAATGCTATGAAAAGTTACAGGCAATCGGGGACTATAAACCGCGTCAGCACCTAAAAAACATTCGGTTGTAATCATGCGGCGATCGCCCAGTCTCGTGCCAAATCCCGAATATTACAACTACTAAATATAAAAAACCTAGAAATAACAAAGCGCGATTCTTGAATTATTTAATCAGCGTAAAAACTTTGCTATTTTCTTGGATTCCATCAAATTGCCAAGCCAAGCCATCGGGATCTTTTGCCTTTGACCACTGCGCAAAATGTGATTCCCCTTTCTTTTCATGGCGACTTAAAGTGGAGGCGTTAGAACTCAAACGGCGGGCTAAATCAGCTTGATTTAGTAAAAGCTTTGCTTTTGCCGGCTTCGACTCAGTTTTCTCGGTTTTCGTTGCTTTGGTTTTTTTGGGTTCTGCTTTCGCCTTGCCATTTGCACTTTCAACGGTTGTTTCAGCACCACCAAGTTCAGATTTGAGGGCGGCGATCGCCTGTTCGATTTCTGCTTTTACCCAAGCTTCTGTAGGTACATTACTTGGCAAAGTTTGCGAGACAATTTTTTCAATTTCTTCCTTGTCGATGACGGCTCCCGAACCATTACCGTTCATCGCAGTCCCGAAAAAATGGCGTAATACCTCCACGATACCTGTACCGAGAGCAGGCTTTTCTTTACCGCTTTTCTTGCCTTGGCGAGATAATCCGTGTTCTAAACAATACTCTGCCAGTAGAGCTTCAATATCAGCCGGAAGATAGGCAGTGACAGCTTTATTTTTTGTACCCATAATTTCATAGTCCATTACTCTTACGTTCATTCTAGAAAGGGCAGAGACTAGAGTAAAGGTTCTACTCGTTAAAATTTACGAATGCCACAACCTAGCTCATTTTTGCTTTTATGAAATCCATAAAATCTTTGCGTGATTTGCACGAGCCCGAAATTCTGAAAATTGTGCAGCGTTTTTGTCCGGCAGAAATTATTGGTGATGATGGTGCGATCATTTCATGGCAAAACAATAAAAATCTAGTCGTGACAACAGATGTTTTAGTAGACACAATTCATTTCAGCGATCGCACAACTCCGGCGAAAATGGCGGGCTGGCGGGCGGTGGCGGCCAATTTATCGGACTTAGCGGCAATGGGCGCAAAGCCTGTGGGCATTACGGTTGGGCTATCTTTACCACCTGAAACAGAATTGGCATGGTTGCAAGATTTATACGCAGGAATTGGAGATTGCTTGAAAGCCTATGACACACTTTTAGTTGGGGGAGATGTGACGCGATCGCCGACAAAAACCATTGCTATCACCGCTTTTGGAGAAGTCTTAGCTAAAAATGTAATCCGACGAAATGCTGCGCAAGTAGGCGATGTCATTGTCGTGACAGGTTTTCATGGTGATTCACGGGCAGGTTTAGAGCTGTTATTACAACCGGAAACAGGGCTGAATTTGACGGAGGGCGATCGCCAATTTCTGATTCAAGCTCACCAAAAACCGATACCCCGTTTAGACGTTTCAACTTATCTCAATGGCATTGAAACAGAACGGAATTTTGCGGGAATGGACAGTAGCGATGGGCTAGCCGATGCGGTGTTACAACTCTGTGAAATGAGTAAAGTTGGTGCAGTTATTTATGAAAATCAAATCCCAATGTCAAAGGCTCTCATTCGCTACCAGAATCCCGAAAAAGCTTTGGAATGGTCATTATACGGCGGAGAAGATTTTGAATTGGTTTTGTGTTTAGGGCGATCGCCAGCCGAAGATTTAGTTAAAAAGTTTGGTGATGGTTGCAAAATCATTGGTGAAATTACCGCCGATAAAACCGTGGAATTAGTGCGAAAAGATGGGCGATCGCCAACCCTTTCACGGCAACAAGCCTTTCAACATTTTTAAGCTCAAAAAACTATTTGAAAATTTGATCAAGTGGCACTGCAAACTCTGGCAACAGTGGCGAAGTAATCGGATCAGAATCCAACAATGTCGCCACTAGTTTTAGTTGGGCTTGGTCACGACGATAAATTTCGAGACTTTTTTGTCGCCAATCCACAATCCAATATTCCCGCACACCATATCGTGAATAGAGCTTAAGTTTGCTGTCTCGATCCCGCTGTTCATTTACCCCGCCTGCCGACAGAACCTCTGCAATTAGTTCGGGCGCAACTGTGAGATGACCATCCCCATTGAGTCCAGCTTCAAGCCGCTCGTTTTTAATCCAAACTAAATCAGGGATGACGCTATCTGCAGGAGACAAAAGTAGTCCGGGAGAGAGAACAACTGTGCTATCAGACTTTTTCTCTTGTGTCCATTTTGCTAGACAGCACAAGAGTTCTCCCGCAGCCATCTGATGAAAAGCATGGGGAAGACGGCTGACAAATAATCCTCCATTAATGATTTCATAGCGAGTCCAACCATCATCGTCGGGCAAATTTTTGAGATCGTTTATTGTCCAATGAACTTTGTCTGCAAACATCGTTTTGGGCTGACTCAATATGTTCAGTTTAGTGGATAAAAATAGAGGCGATCGCCGTTCGATGTGACAGAATCAAGGGAGCCAAAAATCGTTGTGGGCAGACGGTAATAATGTCAAAGACTTTCAAACTAATTGGAACCTATCTACTTTTAGCGGCGATCGCCCTTGTGATGCTGTTTCCGTTGCTGTGGCTATTCAGTACCGCCCTAAAATCTCCCACCGAAAATATTTTTAGCTTTCCACCCCAGCTAATCCCAGCCAGCCCAACCCTAGAAAACTTTGTCACCGTCTGGCAAAATCATCCCTTCGGCAAATATTTATTCAATAGCACGTTTATCGCTGTCTTGACCGTTGCCTTTAATCTTTTGTTTTGTGCCCTTGCGGCCTATCCCCTAGCATGCCTAGACTTTCAAGGGCGAGACATAATTTTTGCGACCGTCGTTTCAACGATCATGATTCCCTTTCAGATCGTCATGATTCCCCTCTATGTACTGACAGTGCAGCTAGGCTTACGCAATACATATCTCGGCATTATTTTTCCGAGTCTTGCCTCTGCCTTTGGGATTTTCTTGTTGCGCCAAGCCTTTCAAGGCGTACCAAAAGAGCTGGAAGAAGCTGGACGAATTGACGGTTGTTCCGAACTGGGCATTTGGTGGCACATCATGATTCCCGCCGTGCGCCCTGCCCTCATCACCCTCGCAATTTTTGTCTTTATCGGTTCCTGGAGCGATTTTTTGTGGCCGTTGATTGTGATTGACCGCCCAGAATTTTATACTTTGCCCCTCGGTGTCGCGACTTTAGCGGGTCAATTTTCCCTCGATTGGCGTTTGATTGCGGCGGGTTCAATTATTTCGCTCCTGCCTGTAATGATTTTATTTGGATTTTTGCAACGCTACATTATTCCAACGGACAGCGGTAGTGGTGTGAAAGGTTAGAGAAAAAAGCTGTATGAGATCTAGATCTACGCTGAATTTTTAAGCCGATATACGGTGTAGCTGTGAGGGTGCAGAAACTTGTGGCGATTGCCCCTAGAAGCCCTAAAGAATCAAGATCTGTTGGGCTCGTTACTTTTCGTCCATGCCGTGAGCTTGCTATTATTTTTTAATATTTCACCAAAAATACCGAGTCACAACATCAACTAGCGTGTACTTGCAAAACCCTTGAAAAGCTTTGTAATTTAGACCGTGTCCCAGCATTCAAACTTTTCACCCCAACAAATTATCTGTCTCGAATCACCGCAGGATAGGCTCTATGGTTCTGTGATTCAGTTTATCGAGAAGCAGCAAAGCTATTGGATTCGTCCCCATTGCCTAGTGACGGAGGCGGCTATTATTTCTCTCCATCGCACCTCCGATGTGATTATTGAGCGTCATCAAGTGCGGGAAGCTTTTGATACGGAAATTTTAGAGTTTTGGACAGCTCTCTATGATGATTCTGGGGAGTATGGCGACAATATTTCGGGTCGAACGGTCTTACATCGTTTCCTGCGGAATTTCGTCTGGTAAAGCCACTGGTGGCAGTTTAGATAAAAGGCGATCGCAGACAAAGAGCGTTCCTGAAGCCACACAAATTGGAATCGTGATCAGATTAATCAGCGGCACACTAACGAGCGCTAAACAGACAAATCCAAAACCAGCACTCGCCGGAAAAGCACGATAAACAATCCCCAGTTTGCGGCGGAAAGGAAGACGACGGCGTTCTAGAGGCGCATCGAAAAAATCAAGGCAGATCAGTGTGAGTGTAAGGGTTGTGCCGCCAATGGAGGAGATGATGCTACCCGCCACCGGAATAAAATTAATCGCAAATAAAAACGGTGTGACAGCAATTGTTAATGCTAATTTTTTTAGTTCAAAGAGAATGGCGCGGCTCAAATCACGAACGATACCAATTTCAACAATTTCAACGCGACTGGTTTGTAGTTTTTCGATCTGTTCTGAAAGTTGACCGTACCAAGGTGCACCGAGTAATGTTCCAAATTGCACCAAAATCACGCCGATCAAAATGAAAATTACCGCGATAAAAATTGCGCCGAGCACAACTGCCACAGCGTGAGCGCCATAGTCTAGCCATTGCAACCATTGGGGTAAGCGGCTGATTAAACCGTTAAAAAAATTATCAATCCAGTTATAGCCAGCTCCTGCTGTTCGCCATGCCCACCGTAGCGAAAAGGCATAGATCAAAACACCGACAACAATATTAACTGCCATCGGAATAGCGAGATACTGCAAAAGATGGGGATGGCGCGAAAACATTCTGACGGCGCGGAATGGATAGCTAGCACCTTTAAAAGCGGCGAATGGCATTATTTTCCCTAGAGCTGAATGGTTGGGTAGGCGAGCAAAAAGCCTTGATCTCTGAGTTTTTTATTGGAAACGCGCACATTGAATACACGATCCGATGGCTTTGATTCGTCCCAAATGACTGGATCTAAATTATATTTTTTTGCTAGGCGATCTAGCATCTCCCGCCGTTGCATTGGTTCGTCAGAGACGAGGTTAAAGAGACCTGAAAGTCCTTCTTCTTCCGCAAATTTAATACCCCGCACAATATCTTCTAGGTGAATCCAATTGCCGTATTCGTCGCCTTTGCCGGCTTTGGTTGTGCCCATCGATCGCCGGAAAATTTTGAGAATTTCACGCCCTTCGCCATAGATGCCGCCCAATCGCAAAATACAGACTTGGCGATCGCCGGTCTGAATAGTCATAAGTGTTTCTTCGGTTTCCTTGAGAATTTCAGAAAAAACATTCATGGGTTTGTCGGGCGTTTCTTCATTTACCCATGCGCCATTATGGTTACCCACAACGGAATAGCTGCTGGTGTAAATCACCTGTTTAACGGTGCTATTGGTGCGGAGAGCGTTACGAAGATTTTGAGCGGTTTGGAGATAAGCTTTCCGATAATTTTCTTCGGTACGTCCGCCCTTTGAGCCGACGCTAAGCAAAATAACGTCTTGACCTTCACAAAGCTCACGCAGACTATCTTGATTAGAACCTTCAATAATTTTGACGCGCTGAACCAAATCCGCGAGCTGGGAAACTTTTTCGGGACTTGTAGTCGTGACTGTTAGCTCGTATCCCGCTGCCTGCCACCGTTTGGCGATCGCCCGACCGACATAACCGCACCCAATAATCGTAATTTTTTTTCCCGTCATATCCACCACCGTAAAATTCTAAAAATATCGCCGCTCCAAAGTATATCAAGCTAATTTTGAGATAATCGTTTCGCAGGAAGCTATGGCAATAAAATCGCCTCAAAAAGTGGCGCTCATCACAGGCACTTCATCGGGGATCGGCGACAAAAAAATTAAAGACGCGATACCGAGGCGACCCCAAGCCTCCCAAGTAGATTCAACTCCCACTGAAGTTTTCGCAAAACAATTAGTTAATGCCGCAGCACAATCAAATTTCCCCGCTATTCTTCGACTCGGTAAAAAAAGCTTTTATTTGCCCTTTCTCCATGGCCTTTTACCGACCCATATATTTGATATATTTGCAAACATTCTGGCAAACAAGTTTTCCCTCAATCCACTCAAGTGGAGCCTAAAGGCGATCGCCCTATTTTTTTACGGAGGCGATAAACCTTTCACCATTACCGACACAAAAAATTGATAAAGAAACATTAATAAAAAAATCAAAGAAGCTAATACCTTGGTCAAGAAAAAAACCAGATTTTAAAAATTTCCAAACCAAACTATCATGCCTCCATAAAACCTTTATATCCCCAACAAAAAAAACGGACATTCCCATAAACCAAAAGGAATACCCGCCCATGAAACCATAAATAATGAACTAACAAAGACAAGCCAACTTAAAGCCAGCCCAATCAAATCTCCTACACGTGATTAACAAGCTCCCTAATCGGTATACGTCGCTTCATTTGACGCTTCTGGTGCTGTGGCATCGGCTGGGAAGACTCAGTCCGACTAGCAGTAGATGCCGGTCCACTAAAATTACTAGCAGTAGCAGGATTAACAACATCAGGATTGAAACGATAACCAACATTTCGTACAGTTTGAATCAAATTCGGTTGTCTTGGGTCACGCTCAATTTTTTTGCGTAGAGACAACACATGGGTATCAATAGTACGGGGGTTGTCGATGGCATCTGGCCAAGCCCTCTGTAGCAGCTCCGAACGACTGAGGGGTTCACCATCAGCCTGCGCCAAGACATACAGCAAGCTAAACTCTTGGGGTGTTAGGTCAATGTAATTCCCTCTGAATAAAACACGTCTCTGGACTAAATCAATGCGCAGTTCGCCATAGTCTAGTTGCAGTGGAGCCGCTGCAGCATGTATGCGCCGCGTTAGGGCTTCTACCCGGGCAAGCAGTTCTTGCATACCAAAAGGCTTAGTGAGATAGTCGTCAGCGCCTGCTTTGAGGCCTTGGACAATATCTTTTTCAGTATTTTTTGCCGACAGGATGAGAATGATCGCCTGAGTATTTTGACGCAACCAACGACAAAGGTCGAGACCGTTGCCATCAGAAAGATCTAGATCTAATAAAACCAAAGAGGGCATATGCTGCTCAAAAATCCTACGGGATTGCTGAAGGTTTGCAGCTTGATAAATAGCATAGTCAGCTTGCTGCAAGTGCCATCCCAATAAAGACCTCAGATGAGGATTTCCTTCGATAATAGCAACAGAGATTAAAGTCACGACAGATTTTGACTTCCATGCGATTGATATAGTAACTTTAGCAAATTTGATGTTGTCAGACTGTAACAGGGGTTACGTCTCTGGCGGTTTTCTAGTATGTGAAAGGTTGTTGGGGAATAGAGATGTTCGCCATGGGTTGGCGATCGCCATTAAGACAAGTTTTAGTTGTACGACTTGAAGTAAGCTATCGGAGCTGTCTTCCTAAAAAAATAGGCAATAAATGTCTTTTGTTTCTAAAGGAAATGGAAAATAAATGGATATTTATAGGGCGTATCTTCGTTGTTAAAAATCGCCAAAATCGCAATTATCGGCATAATAAAACTTGCGAGGGCAGCTAAGCCTATAATCAAAAAGCCAATCAAGAGAACGGTTGTAACCGCACCAATGGCAAAATAAATCCACATATTGAAGTGAAAATTTAGGGATTCGCGGGCATTGACTTTAACAACTGGATCATCTGTGGTTAATAAAATGGCAATGGGGATACCAATGGATAAACCGGTGTAGTTGATAAAGGTTGCGCCGTGGCACAGGGCGGAAAGGAGTTTTCTTTTATCAGGATCAAAAGTCATGGTTCGGTTTATTAAATTAGGGATAAATGGCGTAATCTTGATGTTCGGATGAAATAAAAAGGAATTTAGTCGATTGTAGTGATTCGTTTTTAATTATCGAGTCGATAGATGATTTTACCGTCGCTAGCACGATTGCCAATTTGTAAAAATTCAGAGCGGACTAAGTTTTCAAGGCGGGTTTCAATAATGCTTCTAGGCACATCTTCAATTTCAATGAAACAGTCTAGTAAGGTGATTTCACCTTTATTGAGGCAAAGTTTGAGGATGCGACGGTCAATTTTTTCGGCGGCGATCGCCTCATCACTCACATTACTCGTTTGAACCGGGGAGCGTTCTGTCGGTTTTCGGTACTCTGTCGAAACCGCTTGTTCGCCATTAATATTGACAATCACTTGCGGCACATCGCCGTAATTGTTGGTGAGACGACGGGATTCATAGCCGATCAAACTTTTACTATTGTATTTGCGGTCAAAGTCAGCTTGGGGCATACTCAGCAGTAATAATGCTTCGACTAAGCCAGCTAGGGTAGGTATGTATGTCCAGAAGAAAATGGCATAAACAATGCCCCAGCCAGTTTCGCCTAGATAAAATTTATGGACTCCAACGCCGCCGAGGAAAAAAGACAGGATCGCTGCTGAGTTCTTATTTTTCATGAATGATGAAGAGTCAAATCTATGCGGAGGCGATCGCCCCCGCTTTCTATTTTAGAACTGACTCAAAAAACTTTTGGTCGTAGTTTAGAACTGACTTAAAAAACGCATGTCGCTGTTGTAAAGGTGGCGAATATCATCAAGCTTGTGTAAGACCATGGCAATGCGTTCTGCCCCAAAACCCGCGGCGAAACCAGAATAAACTTCGGGGTCGTAGCCGACAGCCTTAAGGACATTGGGATCCACCATGCCGCAACCGCCCATTTCTAGCCACTTACCGCGCCACTTCACGTCAAATTCAGCGGAAGGCTCTGTGAAGGGAAAATAGCTAGCTCGCAATAAAACTTCGGTGTCTGCGCCCATTAATTCTTGGAAAAAAGCTTTGAGGGTTCCCTTGAGGTCGCCAAAGTTAATCTTTTTATCGATGGCTAAAATTTCAATTTGGTGGAAAACGGCGGAGTGGGTGGCATCAACGGTGTCACGGCGATAGACTCGACCGGGCGCAACAATGCGAATGGGCGGCTCGTTATTTTCCATGTGGCGAATCTGCACGGAAGAGGTGTGGGTGCGCAACAGGCGATCGCCGGGGAGATAAAATGTATCCTGCATATCGCGGGCAGGGTGGTCAGGCGGTGTATTCAGCGCCTCAAAATTGTAATAGTCCGACTCCACTTGGGGGCCTTCTGCGACGGTATAGCCTAAGCCCACAAAAATATCGAGCACACGGTCAATGGTACTTTGGAGGGGATGTTTGTGGCCGAGGGGGCGACCCACACCGGGCATGGTCACATCAAGAGTTTCGGCCTTGAGCTGCGCCTCGATTTTTGCCTGTTGGAGTTCGTCTAATTTTGCTTCCAGCTGACCTTGCAAACCTTCTTTCACTTGGTTCGCAACGGCTCCAACCTTGGGGCGTTCTTCGGCGGAGAGCTTACCCATGCCCCGTAAAATTTGTGAGAGCTTGCCCTTTTTTCCTAAAAAACTGACCCGTAATTTGTCGAGTTCATCTAAATCTGCGACAGTGGCGATCGCCGCCTCGGCCTCTTGTTGTAGCGTTTGTAGATCCGATTCAATTTGGGTCAAAGTAGAAGTGGTCATGCCAACAGGATTTAGGACTAAACTCAATTAATAATTTTAAGACCTTACAAGTGTAAACCTTCCCCGATAATAAAACATGTCAATTCTGTCTAGATAAGTCCATGCCATCTGTGCCTTCCGTTCAGCAACAACAATTTAATATTTTGGTTAGTAATGATGATGGTATCTCCGCCCTCGGCATCCGTGTCCTTGCCAATACCCTAGCGGCAGCGGGTCATCGCGTGACGGTCGTTTGTCCGGATCGGGAGCGTTCGGCGACGGGTCATGGTTTAACGCTACATCGCCCCATTCATACGGAGATGGTCGAGGGGATTTTTAGTCCGGAGGTGGTCGCTTGGTCTTGTTCGGGCACGCCTTCGGATTGCGTCAAGTTTGGTTTAAGTGCTGTGATTGCAGAAAAGCCTGATTTTGTGTTGTCGGGTATTAATCATGGCTCAAATCTTGGTACTGACGTGCTGTATTCGGGTACGGTTTCGGCAGCGATGGAGGGTTTGCTTGAGGGGATTCCGAGTATCGCGTTTAGTCTTTCGAGTGCTAGTCATAATTTTCAACCGGCGGCTGATTTTGCTTGTCGTCTGTTACAACGGCTGCCGCGACAGGCGATCGCCCCAGCTGTACTCCTCAATGTCAATGTTCCAGATTTACCGAGTGATCAAATTAAGGGGGCAAAAATTACGCGCCAGGGGTTACGCCGTTACATCGAGCAATTTCAAAAGCGCCATGACCCACGGGGCAAGGTTTATTATTGGCTGGCGGGAGAAGTGATCGAAGAGTTGCCCCAGCCGGATGTTTGTAATAGTAATGTGCCGGAATCAATTCCTTCGGATGTGGAGGCGATCGCCGAGGGCTTTATTACCATTACCCCGTTGCAATACATCATGAATGACGTACAAACAATTCAAGCTCTATCCCAAACAGCTTGGCTGAGCTAAGGGATTTTCTACCTCATGTTATGACACACGCTGTCTCACCTCAAAGCCAATTAACGCAGCAACTGCCACTGTAAAAGGCAAAAAATAATAGAGGCAGCGAAAAGCGATTAACCCCGTCAACAGATTTTCTTGGCTTTGCAGCGGCTCTAGAAAAAAAACAATCATCGTCTCAAACACGCCCAAACCGCCGGGCACAGCACTGATCAGACCGACGACCATGGCCATGACATAGACCCCAAAAAAGAAGGGAAATTTGATCGGATTTCCTAGCAAAAAATGTAAAGCCAAGGCGGCAAAGCCCCAGTCGAAGACGAAAACAGCAATTTGTTGGAGAGTTAGTTTGAAAGAAGGCAGTTCAAGACTGTATTGTCGCCATTGCAAAGGTTGAGGCAAATACCGTACGAGTAATAAATAAATTGCTGCAATCCCTAAAAAAATCACACCCAGTTCCGGCGGAGAAATCAGTGAAAAAGAGTCATCAAGGGCTTCTGGTAATGAAAACTCTGTAACGACAAAAATAAAACCAGCTACGGGGAGCAGACCGACCCACAAACTGGCATTGGTAAAAGCAATGATTTTGGCGATCGCCACGTTAGAAATTTGCCAGTGACGATATAAGCGATAACGCAACACACCGCCAGACAAAAAAGCAAAGCCGACATTGGGACTAATGGCATAGGTGATCAATCCCGCAAACATAATTTTCCGCAAAGCTAATTTTTGGCGGATATAGCGAAAGGCTAAAACGTCATAGCAGGCGATCGCCCCGTAGCTACAGGTTACAAAAATCAGCGTTAAAGCTAATTTGCCAAGGGAAATCTGATTTAAATTTGCCCAGACTAATCCCCAGTCCGTATCCTTTAGACCCTGATAAACAACGGCGATCGCCACCAAACAAATCAGTAAACTTAAACCCGATAAAATCCGTTGCCAAACTTTAGAGCGCCGCGATTGTAATTTTGGCTTTATTCCCAGGGGCATTTCATCATAGGCAAATTGCCCATTCAAGCACAACAACTAACAACTTAAGCTAAAAAAATAGGGCGATCGCCGAGCAATGACAAAATTCATTCATTGCACATAATTCATTGCACAATTAATTTCAGTATTAATTTAACCTTTCAACATTACCCGCTTTGACCCAAGCTTCAGCACCACCCTGAGTACGGACTTTCTGCCAAACACCATCATCACTCGCCTCAAGCACAAGCAGCTCTTCATTGTAATCCACACCACCAATGCGCGACGCATTAAGATCCGGCTCCGCCCGCAAACTCAAGCCACTAGACCAAGTCACCCGCGCTTCGAAAGCTCCCTCTGGCAGTTCATCTTCATCTGCCGCCTCCTCTTCAGTTTCTTCCGTTTCAGTTGCCTCAGGCTCAGCCGTCTCCGTCTCAGTGGTTTCTGCTGGTGTCTCAGTTGCTGCAGGTTCAGGGGTTTCTTCCACAGGAGTGGACGGAATTTGCTCAGAAAACACAGGTTTTGGGGGAGCTGAAGCCATGCGATTAAAAAAGTAATAGGCCGCACCAACACTACCCGCCACCAGCAATAAAACACCAAGAATAAAGCCGAAAATAAATTGAAAAAAGCCCGAAATACTCATACGCTTTGCTCCAAGGCGATCGCCCTTAATAGAAATTTTTAAAAGATTAATTTACAAAGATTAATTTAGAAATTATCTAGGCATTATAGAGGAGGACTTGAAAAATCTAGGACGGCAGAAAACTTTTACGAGAAGCAAGGCGAGCTTTACCAGAGGCAACCCAGTTTTGTAAAAATTCGATCTGCTCCTTCGCTGTACGAGCCAATGGAATAATTTGACTAGCAGCTTCTAGCACATCATCCGTAGTAAAATCACGATCCTGACTAAAGCCGAGGTGCATTGCTTCAATGAGGGTTTGTTCAATTTCTGCCCCAGAAAAATCAGGCGTTTCATAGGCAAGACGCTTAATGTCGTAGCTTTTTACATTATGGGGACGTAGACGAGTGAGGTGCACATTAAAAATTGCTTCCCGTTCTTCTTGATTCGGCAAACCAACAAAAAAGATTTCGTCAAAACGTCCCTTACGCAACATTTCTGGCGGCAGTTGATGAATTTGATTCGCCGTCGCGACGACAAAGACAGGGCTTTGCTTTTCCGCTAGCCAAGTGATGAATGTACCAAAAACGCGACTGGTTGTCCCACCATCTCCCTTGCTATCAGTGCCGGCAAAGGCTTTATCAATTTCATCGATCCAGAGAATGCAAGGGGCTAAAGCCTCCGCGAGTTCGATCATTTGTCGAGTACGAGATTCTGATTCCCCCACTAACCCCGCAAATAACCGACCCACATCGAGGCGCAATAACGGTAAGTGCCAATGGTGGGCGATCGCCTTCGCAGTCAAAGACTTCCCCGTACCCTGAATGCCCACAAGCAATAGACCACGAGGATAGGGCAAGCCATACTGTCGCGCTTTAGGACTAAAGGCACTGCCTCGCCGTAATAACCATTCCTTCAGATTATCGAGGCCACCAATATCCGTAATTTCCTCCTTCGCGGGATAGAAATCAAGAATTTGCGTTTGCTGGATCGACTGGCGCTTTTCCGCCAAAATCAACTCCACATCCTCCTCAGTAATCGCAGTGCCACTCGCCAAAATTTGCGTCAACACCCGCCGAATGCGCTCCAAAGATAAACCCTGGGCTGCCCGCACCAATTCATCCATTAAGATGCTGCTAGGATTCTGACCAATAGATTGTAATAGCCGCTCAATTTCTGCACGAATCTCACTAGCATCAGGTAGTGGAAATTTAAGAATAGTCAAGGTTTCCCGTAGATCAGCGGGAATATTAATCTCCGGGGCGACAATGACAATATTTTTGGGTTCTGACTTGAGGCGACGGGCTAAATTTCGTAATTTGCGGGCAATGGAAATATCTTCTAAAAACCGCTGAAAATCTCGCAGAATAAATACACCACCGACATTACTCGGTAATTTTTCAATAAATTCTAAAGCTTGTAACGGATTCCGTTTCCCCGCCCCCATACTATTGGGATTATCTTGGTAGCCATCGACAAAATCCCATCGATACACTGTGCGGTTTTGCAAATTTTTAACGCAGTCGGCGATCGCCATTTCGACCCGCTCTTCCTCTAAGGTCGGGACGTAAAGTAGTGGATAGCAAGCTCGCAGGAGTAACTTGAACTCTTCACGAAAGGCTTTAGACATAAGGCGAATAATAGGCTGCAATAAGAGATTAATAAGATAACAATTACGAAGAAAGTTGTTGCTTTAGATCAGCCAGTTTCGCCCAACGCGCATCAACCGGAGGTTCTTTATCACTCTCGGTCGTATCCGCACCTTGGCAATGTTCAGGGTCGCAAACTTTGCGGAGGGGCATCTCTAAACAAAACTGCTCATATAGCCATGTTTCAGGGTTGAAATAGCCGTGGGGATCAACGGATTCTTCTAGGTCATCAAGGCTTACTTCCCGTTCACTGGGTAGGTCTTTGGCCTCATGGGGACGTTGCAACCAAATGAGTTCGGTGGTCTCCACTTGCAAGCGAGTATTGTAATTCTGTAAACAGCGGTCACACACAAGGGTGACAATGGCAGCAGCTTTGCCCGATACCTCTAGATAGGTTTGGCGATGGGCAACGGTCATTGCACCGCGCACAGGGGTGAGGGTCTCTAAATCAGTGAGATTCTCGTCTACTTGTAAAACTTCTTGCTGCTGGGGGGCCTTTAGTAAACGAGGAATAAAAATGGGTTCCATCCCGTGAAACTCCTTAATCTAGAGCATTACAGACCCTATCCTACCGTAAATCTCCATAGAAAAAAGCGGGTCAATGCCCGCTTCGGTAAATTCAAAACTCTAAAATTTCTAAAAAATTGGAATTAGCCTTTAAGACTCACCACTAAATTACGGTGGGGCTCTTGGCCACGACTCTCGGTATCGAGGTTACCAAATTCTTTAAAAAAGGTATGCATTTGACGGCGTTCGGCGGAGGATAAATTTTCAATTTCCTCCTCTTCACCAGTGGCCTGCACTCGCTGGGCAACGTCATCGGCGATCGCCTGCAACTCAGACAAACGTTTTTGACGATAATTCCCAATATCCACGGTAAACGGATGTTGTTCCTCCTTCGGAAGACCATGGTTGAGGGTAATGTTGGTGAGATATTGCAATGCGTCAATATTGGCACCTCGCTCACCGATTAAACGCATAATTTGCGCCTCCGATAAATCTTCATGGCTAATTTTCAGCCAGAAGCCTTCACCGCCCTCAGCCTCAGGTTGTACTTCAGCGGTTACAGAAGCAGGTAGCGCGATTAATTGCAGTAATTTCTCTAACCATTGCTGACCCTGCTGGATTTTGGTATCACTCATTTCTCAAATTTATCCTGACGTCTTTTCTTTGCGTTTGGAGCCTTTGCGCTCAAAGGGTAAAGTCTCGCGACCCTTATTGGCTTTTTCTTGCTCATCAAGGAGCTTCTGGAGATTTTCGGGAAGGGGTTCCTTCGTCAAAATAAAAGTCTGTACCGTTTGGAAAGCATTGGCGATCGTCATGTACATCAATACACCAGCCGGAAGGGGGAAGAATAAAAACATCCCGGAAAAGATGAGAGGGGTCACCTTATTAACTGCCTGTTGAGCTTGGGCTTTCTCATCGCCGCCAGCATCAGATTGCTGCGCGCCACCAGAAATAGTCTGGTTAATGTACAAGCTCACACCGAAGAATAACACCATTCCAAGGATGTCCCAGTGGATGCCATCTTCACCTTTCACACCAATACGGCCGAGGGCTTCGATAAACAAGAAACCGTTATCTGCTGCGATACCAGGGATTGTAACCTGTACCGTTGCATCACCCGGCTCTAAAGCAATCAAGCTACCGTCATCATTGAGCTGTAGATGTTCTTGACCCTTAATAATTTCAAATTGAGGATGTACATCGTTGTCTGGAAATTCTGCGGCGATCGCACTGTAGGGTCTGCCTTCTTTACTCTGTAGTGCCAGCTGAATCTCTTCACCAACACCCACTTTGTTCCCCGTAGGAAGAGACAAGGTAATGGGGTAGTGAACGCTGCTATCAAAATAAACATTTTGAGTTTTAACCGTTGTCGGTTGAGTCTGTACCTGTTCCATTTTCTCGCTAGGGAGAACTTGAATATTGGCAGTGTAGTTAATATTGGCAAAGGGTGTGCCGCGTAACGTCGCAAACAGAGCAAACAAAATCGGCATTTGTAAAAGAATGGGCAGACAACCAGCGAGGGGATTCCCAAATTCTTTGTAAACGGCTGACATCGCTTCCTGCTGCTTTGCAGGTTCGTTTTTGTAGCGCTCTTGGATCTCCTTGACACGCTTCTGCATAAGCGGCTGTGTGATCTTCGTGCGTCTCATGCTGCGAATCGATTTTGCGCTTAGAGGATACACGGCAAAACGAATGACAAGTGTAAGGGCGATAATTGCAAAGCCGTAACTCGGCACAATCCCATAGAAAAAATCTAGGATTGGCAACATCACATTATTCGATAAAAATCCGATCCCAAAATCCATGCTTCTGATTATTTGTCTAACTGTGAGCTGATAATGCCAGTTTAAGTGTTTTAGTTGCTGTTTTTAAATGGCGTATAAAAAAAATGATGGGGAATTACCGTCGCTTGAGTCGTAATTCCCCTACAAGTTATTTGTTATTAATCAATTTTAATTGGAAATTAAGCGGCGATCGCCTCAATGGGAACACCAGTGCGATCCGATGCTTTCTGGGCAATGTGGTCATAAATTTCACGAAATTTTGGCATAGAGCGCAGCTCAAGACGACTACCATCCTGGAGAGTCACAATGAGGTCGCCATACAAACCCAGACCACGGGGAATCTTAGCAACTTTACGGACTTCACTGTAAATAATATCTGTACGATCACGGCCATTCCAGCCCCCCGTAACAGAAATACGACGGGATGTGATGCGGTAACGTAGCCAGAGCGCTCGCACAACTGCCCCGACGGTTAGAGGGAGGAAAATCAAGGTAAATCCCATCAAAATACTGATGATTAGATCACCAATATGGGGGCCACCTTCATAGATAACGTCTTCTTTAATGCCCATAAAGCACCTCGGCTTTTATCAATAACTGTTTTAATTCTCGCAAAAAATCTTCATATTCGCATTTCGCGGCGTCCGAACGCACAATGATGATCACTTGCCAATGGTGCTTCATGTTGGGTAAAAACAGTCGGCAAATATGGCGGAGGCGGCGCTTGATTTTATTACGAACCACGGCCTTTTTGCTTACTTTTCGGCTAATGCTAATGCCAATTTGAGTTGGTTGTTTGGCAAGAGTCGTTTGGTGAACAATTAAAACGAGCTGCTGACCGTGAAACCGCTTGCCTTGTTTATAAACTGTTCGGAAATCTCGCCAATTTTTAAGCCGATGTGCTTTCGGAAGTCCCACAAAAACTGAGTGAAGGAGACGCTTTTTGTCCCCCCACTAAAATAAATGATTCTATTTAGTGCGATTAGACGCTGAGACGATGACGACCTTTTTTGCGGCGCGCCCGAATAACGTTTTTGCCGGTATGGCTACGCATACGAGCACGGAAGCCGGATGTTCTCTTTTGTTTGCGGACTGTACCGCCTAGGGTTCGCTTAGTCATAACTTACGAAGTCCTCCTTAATTTCTTGATGATTGGTTCGGTGTAGGTGTCGGCTAATCTTGTAGTTCTAGTTTTCCACATAAAAGCGACAGCTTGCCATTATACCTTTGATGTCAAGTTTGCTAAAAGCTTTTGCTTTTTTTTGTGAGATTAGGCTGACATCATATTGCTTGGTGATCTAATGGCAATGTAACTCCAAAATTTTATTAGAAGTCAACGTCAATAAACCAAGCGCCAAGACGACTTGGTAGGGGAGCGCCTTGGCTACGGGCAAAGGCTGTGACGAGATACATGCCACCGCTAGAGGGGTTGTCGACATCGTCAAGGATAATTTCGACTTCGCTTTCTTCTTCTAGGGGTTCGGCCAAGGTGATAAAGAGGGAACGGCTACGGGGCTCGTCGTCTTCTTGTGCTTCGGGTTCGGCTTCGCTGGGCATTATGTCTACATTGGCTTCTTCTAGGGCGATCGCCTGTTGTTCTGCGATATCAGCGTCGGTAACAAAAACCAAATTGCCATTTTCGTCAATGACTAATTCACCGCCTGTATTGCGGGATTGTGGTGCGGCGGCGTTTTCAATATTGGCCACGGCATCACTTGTGCGTTGGGCATTACTCAAAATTGGGGCGGCGATGGGATCCCATGTGGTTTCTTCTGTGACTAGTTCTACTTCTTTGCCATTAACGCGGACTCGAATTTTTTCGTCGTTTACTTCGCCGTCAAATTCTTTGGGAAAGCTCAATTCGAAGGTGCGGAAGTTGTCAGAGATTTTACTTTTTTTGATGTCTAGGTAATAGCGATCGCTGCGCCCTGCGCCAGAATTCCACTCCACTGCACAGCTGAGGATATCGCTTTGGCGGACTGTGCCCCCCCAATTAATGGTAAAAGAACCGCAAGGTTGGCGGGCTTCAACGACTTGGGGAGCGATCGCCCATGTGGAGCCTAATAAAGTAGTGGCGATCGCCAGTTGAGAAAGGGAGGAGCGGAGGAGTTGCATAGGGGAGACAGCCTTCAAAATCTGTTACCGATTGTGACTAAAGTTTGCATTTTCAGCAACTCTTTTGACGAAATTCAGACAAAGAAGTGCCCACGCAACAGAGATTTACAAAAACTGATAAGACACATTACAGACAGTCCCATTCTCCAAAAGGATGGTTCTACACTGCGAACAGACGGGAAATACGGTGTCCTGTGGTTGAGAATCGGTGATGCGGCCTCGGTTTTCTGTCTGTTGTAACTGAGTTTCTCCACATATTTCTCATCAGTGTCCCAGCTATTGTCTCATTCAAGGAGTTTCTATGAAAATTGCCGTTGCTAGGGAAAGCGTTCTCGGAGAACACCGAGTTGCACTGACCCCGGATCAAGTTTCTCGCCTCGTTAAGAAGGGCTGGGAAATTGTTGTTGAATCTGGGGCTGGAAATGCTTCTCTGAGTACCGATGAAGCGTATCAACAAGCAGGGGCGACGGTGGAAAGCGATCGCCCTTCTGTGTGGCAAAATGCAGACATTCTCGTGAAGGTGGCTCCCCCCACCAGCGAAGAAATTGACATCATGCCAGAGGAGTCAATGTTTGCCAGCCTGCTCAATCCTCTCGGGCAGCCTGAGGTGATTCAGCAGCTTGCGGAGAAAAAAATCACGGCTCTTGGGATGGAGTTGATTCCTCGCACTAGTCGTGCCCAAAGTATGGATGTTTTGTCTTCCCAGGCGGGTGTGGCCGGTTATAAGGCTGTATTAATGGCGGCGGCGGCACTCCCCAAGTTTTTCCCCATGTTAACGACGGCAGCGGGCACAATTCGGCCGGCGAAGGTTTTCATTATTGGTGCTGGTGTGGCTGGTCTGCAGGCGATCGCCACCGCCCGTCGTTTGGGCGCAGTGGTTGAAGCATTTGATATTCGCCCCGCTGTAAAGGAAGAAGTCCAGAGTCTTGGCGCAAAATTTGTTGAGGTAGAACTCAATGAAGAAACGGCTACCGCTGGCGGCTATGCCAAGGAAGTTTCTGAGGACTCGAAGAAAAAGAGTCAGGAATTAATTGCCAAGCATGTGGCGACAGCAGATGTGGTGATCACAACGGCGCAAGTGCCCGGTAGACGTGCTCCTGTATTGGTTACTGATCCGATGATCGCTGAGATGAAACCGGGTTCTGTCATTGTTGATTTGGCGGGTGAACAAGGCGGGAACTGCGAAGGTTGTGTCGCGGGTCGCGATGTGGAAGTACATGGTGTGACAATTATTGCGCCGATTAATTTGCCCTCGACGGTTTCTGTCCATGCCAGTCAAATGTTTGCCAAGAATATGGCGACATTGTTGCAACTTTTGATCCCCGAAAATGAGATTAATCTCGATTTTGAGGATGACATTATCGATTCTGTTTGTGTCACCCACCAAGGGGAAGTGCGCAATGAGCGCGTCAAAGGGGCGATCGCCCAAACCGCCGTCACCGCATAAATCAACTTGCCTTTAACAATCCTAAAAATTTGTTCAATTTCAACAGGAGTTATTACTGTTCATGACCACAGCAACGCTGCTTAGTAGTCTGTTTGTATTCGTGCTGGCTTCCTTTGTGGGCTTTGAGCTTATCAACAAAGTGCCACCCACCCTCCATACGCCTTTAATGTCCGGCGCTAACGCCATTTCTGGTATTGCTGTCGTCGGTGCGCTGCTCGTATCCGGGGGCGAAAACTTTAACCTCACCGTCATTCTTGGTCTGATCGCCGTAGTATTCGCAACGATTAACGTTGTGGGCGGCTTCCTTGTGACTGACCGGATGCTGCAAATGTTTAAGAAGAAGGAGGCATAAATCAATGGATAGCGTTCTAGCAAATGGTATTGAGCTGAGCTACCTTGTGGCAGCCTCTCTGTTTATTCTCGGTCTGAAAAAATTAGGTTCTCCGGCCACAGCCCGGCGCGGTAATCAGTTGGCGGCAGTGGGCATGCTCCTTGCGGTCGTCGCAACATTGCTCGATCAGCAGGTTTTAAATTACGGCATGATCGCCGGCGGGATCGTCATCGGTTCCGTGATTGGTCTGATCACGGCGAAAAAAGTCGAAATGACCGATATGCCCCAATTAGTGGGTTTATTTAATGGTCTTGGTGGTGCGGCTTCTGCATTGGTGGCGATCGCCGAATTTTGGCGTTTACTCACCATCGGCGAAAATATCAGCATTACCACCAGTATTACCATCATTCTTGGCGTTCTAATTGGTGGCGTTACCCTCACAGGTAGCTTTATTGCCTTCGCAAAATTGCAAGGCATAATGCCCGGTCGCCCCGTCGTATTTCCGGCACAAACAGTCATCAATTTCGGGATTTTAGGCGGCTTTTTAACCGGAAGCATTTATCTTTTCCTGAATCCCGATCCCAATATTTTCTTCGTGCTCGTCGGCATCTCCCTGATTTTGGGTGTACTTTTCGTGATCCCCATCGGTGGTGGCGATATGCCCGTAGTCATTTCCCTGCTCAACTCCTACTCCGGTTTAGCAGCCAGTGCCGCAGGTTTCGTCGTCGGCAACAATATGCTCATCATCGCTGGTGCGTTGGTTGGTGCATCCGGGATTATCCTCACCCAGATCATGTGTAAAGCCATGAACCGATCCATTACCAACGTTCTCTTTGCAGGCTTTGGTAGCGATAGCGGCGCAGCAGCAGGCGGCGGCGCAGGTGCAGATATCGACGGCGCAGTGAAGAGCGTTGATGCCGAAGAAAGCGCCATGATGCTTGGCTATGCCCGCAGCGTTGTGATCATCCCCGGTTACGGTATGGCCGTCGCTCAGGCTCAACATTCCGTTAAAGAATTAGCAGACATGCTAGAGAAGCAAGGCGTTGACGTTAAATACGCTATTCACCCTGTCGCGGGACGGATGCCCGGTCACATGAATGTGCTCTTAGCTGAAGCGAATGTGCCCTACAACCAGCTCTACGACATGGATGATATCAATACTCAATTTGATAACACTGATGTGGCTCTGGTTATCGGTGCAAACGATGTAGTCAATCCCGCGGCTCGCCACGACAAAGGCAGTCCTATTTACGGCATGCCCATCCTCGAAGTGGACAAAGCAAAGACCACAATCGTCATTAAGCGCAGTATGAATACCGGTTTCTCTGGTGTTCAGAACGAATTGTTCTTCAAAGACAAGACCATGATGCTCTTTGGCAGTGCAAAGGAAATGGTCGAGAAAATTTCTTCCGAAGTGAAGGAACTTTAGTCTTTTTTTAGCCTGGGTTCATTCCGCCGGTTGATAAAACAAGTCCCTCTTTCATCGCGAAGGAGGGATTTTTATATTGATTGAGTTGATTCGGAGATTATTTTTCGGTGGAGATCTGCAACTTATCAGAACTGCTAGGCATTAAATATTCAAGTAAGAAAATGTATGCACCGAGGAATGTGGCGAAAACACCTGCAAGCTGTAAAACGGCAATTAGCTGACCTAACATAGCTGGACTCCAAATAGAGAAAGAATAGTTATCGAAAGTCCCATGAAAAGCTTTTTTTTGATTAGTGCTTTTGGACTTATCTAAACTGTAGATCCAGCTTGGGGATATCTATATCCGCAAAATAATCTATAAAAATGCTCATTTGTCCAGAAATTCTTTTTTGGACTTAAAGGGGAGATAAAGTTTGCATTTAAAATAATGACTTAATCGCTTTTTGTGTAAGGTTTTGGGGCTTTTCTCTCATGATTATTTCAGATAAAGCTTTTATGAATTGGCATAAGTCTTTACGGTTATTTTTAATCTGTTGCAAAAGTATTTTTATACAAATGTGATCGCTATTTTTGATTGATGAATAAGCTAATTTTTCGGATGGAAATAGCTGTAAATATCTTCGGCTAAACGATCGCCGATTCCTTTAACTTCCGCAATTTGAGCCGGTTTAGCTTCGCGGAGATAGTCAAGGGAATGGAAATGGGCGAGTAGAAGTTTTTTGCGGTGGTGTCCTAGACCCGGAATATCATCGAGCTGCGATCGCCGACTGGATTTCATGCGTTTTTGACGATGGAAACTGACGGCAAAACGGTGGGATTCGTCTCGCACACGGCGCAGCAATTGGATGCCGGGTTGTTCTTTGTTGCTTTTGATGGGTTCAGATTCGTAGGGAAAATAAACTTGCTCTTGTTTTTTTGCAAGACTGACAATATTGAGTTTATCGACGAGATCGAGGTCTTCCATCACTTTCATCACCGACGATAGTTGACCTTTACCACCGTCAATCATGATCAGATCTGGGGCATCTTTGGTAATTCCCTTGCGAAACCGACGACGCAACACTTCCGCCATACTTGCAAAGTCATCAGAACGCCCGATATGGATATCCGGATTTTTGATGTTGTAGCGGCGATACTCTTGTTTGGCTGGCACACCGTCAATGAATACAACCTGGGAAGCCACCGCATTGGAACCCTGAATATGGGAAATATCATAGCCTTCGATGCGCTTGGGCAATTCTGGCAGATCCAGTAATGTCGCTAAATCTTCCATCGCTTCGAGGTTGCGAGCCGCTGCCCGTTGGGTACGACTTAATTCGTGCTGGGCATTGCGCTCCACCATCGCGATTAAATCGGCTTTTAGCTGTCGCTGCGGTTGAATGATTTGCACTTTAGAATTACGGCGATCGCCCAAAAATCCAGCCAGCCATTCCTGATCTCGGAGGGGATATTGCACCAGAATTTCGGACGGGATTTCTATCCCATCGACATTGGCATAATGATTTTCGAGGACATGTTGCAAAATTTTGCCGTACTCAACTTCGCGATCATCGCCAAGATTTTCGGGTAGCTCCGTAAAAAATCCCAATCGCCCTACTAATCGACCCGCTCTCACTTGAAATAACTGGATTGCACAATGGTGATCATCTGCTGCGAGGGCGATCGCATCTCTTGAGACTCGATCATCCGGCAAACTTACTTTTTGGTCGGCATTGAGGGCACTAATCGCTTTAATTTGATCCCGCAGTTGCGCCGCTTTTTCAAATCGTTCATTTTCCGCCGCTAGCATCATTTGTTCCGTGAGGGTTTCAACCAGCTCATTGCTACGCCCCTGAAAGACCATTGCCACCTTTTGTACCGTTTGGCGATATTCCTCCGGCGACACAATTTTCTGACACACTCCCGGACAGCGGCCAATATCGTAATTTAGACAAGTGCGATTTTTAAATAACGGTTTGCGTCTCTGTCGTAGCGGAAAAACCCGTTTCATCAAACCCAAGGTATACCGCAACAATCGACTATCGACGTAGGGTCCATAGTAGCGATCGCCCTTATTTCCGAGGTGACGTTTACGAGTCACAAAAAAGCGGGGATATTCCTCTGACCAAGTGATGCAAACGTAGGGATATTTCTTGTCGTCTTTCAGCAGAACATTGTAGTAAGGCTGGTGTTGCTTGATGAGATTTGCCTCAAGGGCTAAAGCTTCTGCTTCGGTGTCGGTAACAATAAACTCAATTTCTGCCACCTGCTGCACCATCATTTCAATGCGCGGGCTGTGAGTTCGAGACTTGCGAAAATATGACCGTACCCGATTGCGCAAGACCTTCGATTTGCCAATATACAAAATATCCCCACGACGACTATGCATGAAATACACGCCGGGTTCCGCCGGAATCTCTTTCAGCCGTTGTTGTAGCCGTTCTGGTTCTTTTAGTAGTGGTCCTTGGAGAAGCGTGGTCATTAGGTCGGCGATCGCAGAGTAAATCTAAAAATTCCGAATCAAAATCTATTATAGAAACTCTCTACTTTGCCATGGGAGAAAGGCTTTTAGTTAGAGGACGAGTATCGAAAAATTTATCAACTTGGTCGCTACAATTGTTTAACCGCCATAAAGTGTGAAAGATATGAGTAACCTCACAGCACAAATTATTAGTAAACTGCAACGGCTTGAGGCAATTTCGGAACCTTCGGACTCGGCTCTGCAAAGCATTTTTGATTACGTTTGTTTTTTTGAAGAGCGTTTGGACAACAAACGAAAAAAGACCGAACAGCTTGAACTTGAAGCGGGATATCGTGCAATGGCAGCGGATACAGGACGAGAATCTGAGGCTTTAGCGTGGAGCGAGGCACTCATGCACGATTCGTACGAGTAATCTGAACATTATCTAGACATATATCTTCGCCATAGTAGATAGTAGACAACTTTATTGAGCAGTATTGAAAATGAAGCGCGGAGAAGTTTGGTGGATTAATTTTGATCCTTCTGTCGGCGGCGAAATTCGTAAAAAACGCCCTGCGGTAATTGTCAGCGACAATGTAGCAAACCGTAATTTAAATCGAGTTCAAGTCATTCCTCTCACCAGTAACATTGAACGCGTTTACCCAGCAGAGACTCTAGTCACGGTAGATGGAAAATCCTCTAAGGCTATGGCAGATCAGTTGACTACTGTTGCCAAGCAAAGAATGCTCAATCGAGTAGGCGAACCCTCACCAGACGACATGGGTAAAATCGAAGTCGTTATGGCGCTTCAGTTAGGTTTACAGTTGGGATAACTAAAGTTTTTGTTCAATATTTTTTAAACGTAGGGCATTGGTCACCACAGAAACTGAACTCATCGCCATGGCTCCCCCGGCAATAATTGGATTCAGCAGAATTCCCCACGCGCTCAGCAAGCCAGCGGCAATGGGAATACTGGCAGTGTTGTAGATAAAGGCGAAAAATAAGTTTTGACGAATGTTAGTTAGGGTGGCGCGGCTGAGATTAATCGCGGTTAAAATTCCCTCTAAATCGCCAGAAATTAGGGTTAAATCACTGGCGGCGATCGCCACATCGGTTCCTGTACCAATGGCAATGCCCACATCGGCTTGGGCAAGGGCTGGGGAATCATTAATGCCGTCTCCTACCATCGCCACTTTTGGGTTGTGGGGTTGTTCTTGGAGGGATTTAATCACCGCAGCTTTTTGGTCGGGTCGTACTTGAGCGTAGACTTCCTCAATACCTGCTTGATCGGCGATCGCCTCGGCGGTTTGTTGATTATCGCCGGTGAGTAAGACAACTTTTAGACCGCGATTTTTCAGACGCTGCACCACATCTCGACTGCTGGCTTTTAGTTGATCTGCGAGGGCAACCAGACCGATAACTTGCTGATTCTCCGCCACCCAAATCACGGTTTTTGCTTCCTGCTGCCAAGTTAATTGTTGAGTTTTGAGGTCAGAAGGGAGGGCGATCGCCAACTCCTCGAACCATTGGGCTGTACCGATATGAATGGTCGAATCTTCGATATCCGCTTGGACTCCTTTGCCTGTTGCCGATTGGAAATTATCGATGGGCAGCACAGGAATATTTTCAGCTTGGGCAAAATTAAATAATGCCTCAGCAAGGGGATGTTCTGAGGAATGCTCGATGCTGGCAACTACTGACCAAAATCGTGACTCATCAATTAAGTTTTTGTAGTCGGTGACGCTGGGTTTGCCTTGGGTTAATGTCCCCGTTTTATCCAGCACAATCACGTCTAACTGCGCTGCAATTTCTAAACTTTGGGCATCTTTAATTAGCACACCCCGCTTTGCGCCAACGCCCGTGCCCACCATGATGGAAGTCGGAGTCGCCAAGCCCAATGCACAGGGACAAGCAATAATCAGCACACTTACAAAGGTCACAATTGCCAGCGATAAATTGCCCAAAGCGACCCACACCGCAAAAGTGATTACGGCGATCGCCAACACCACAGGCACAAACCAACCCGTAACTTGATCGGCTAATTTTTGAATGGGGGCTTTACTCCCCTGCGCCTCTTCCACTAGCTGAATAATTTGCGCCAAAACGGTGTCTTTACCGACGTGGGTTGCTGTCATAATCAAGCGACCCGTTTTATTAATGGTGGAGCCAATTAGGCGATCGCCTTTTTCTTTTTCCATAGGCAAAGATTCCCCAGTCACCATCGCCTCATCCACCGTGGAACTGCCATCGACAATTTCGCCGTCTACCGGAATTTTTTCGCCGGGACGAATCAGGAGGCGATCGCCCACCTGCACATTTTCAATGGGAATATCTTTCGTGTTTTCTCCGTCAATTAATCGCGCTGTTTTAACCTGCAATCCCATCAATTCTTTAATGGCTGCCGCCGTTTTGCCCCGCGCCCGTTGCTCCAATAGACGACCCAAAAGAATTAGCGCAATAATCACCGCCGCACTTTCAAAGTAAACATCTGTCGGCATGCCCCAAGTTTGTAATTGAGCCGAAAAAACTGTGGCGATCGCCGAATAAATATAGGCAACTCCAGTGCCTAGAGCTACCAGCGTATTCATATCCGAGCGACGATTTTGCAGACTGTGCCACGCCCCAGTAAAAAAACTTTGTCCCGCCCAAAACATAATCGGGGTCGTCAAAACCCATTGCAGCCAAGGATTGTGCCACCAGTGGGCAATAAAGGGGATCGGCGTTCCCAACATCATCGGCAAACTACCGACCACAATCACCGCGCTCAATATTCCCGCTACCCAAACCTTGCGAGTTAACTCTCTTAAATGCCTTGCTTTTTCTCGTTCTTTCTCTTGCTGCTGCGCTTGGCGATCGCCCTCAACTATCGGAATTGCTTCGTAACCTGCTTTTGATACCGCCTGTTGCAACCCGTTTAAATTAACCGCATTTTCGTCAAATTCAACCCTTGCCCGCTCCGTCGCAAAATTCACCTGGGCAACCTCTACCCCATCAGCCTTCGCTAAAGCCTTTTCCACAGCCGCCGCACAAGCCGCACAACTCATCCCTTTAATCTGAAAACGTCGCGTTTCCATAACCTTGCCCCAGATCTAATCCACCCTAATCTAAACTCTCTAGTGGACTGTAGAGTCAAGCCCAAGCCCATAAAAAAAACCTGACAGTTTTGCGAAGGCTAAGAAATCTAATTTTGGTTATCACCTTAAAAAACAAAAGTCCCCCTTACAAAGGGGGATTCAGGAGGATCCTATGATTTAGGCATATCCAAAGAGATCGTAATTAGTACAACCAGCTCTTTAGTTTACGAGCCACCTGAGGACGGCGTAACTTACGCATTGCCTTACTTTGGATTTGCCTAACTCGCTCGCGAGAGAGGTTAAAGATACCACCAACCTCCTCAAGGGTGTGGGGCTGCTCAGAAGATAAACCATACCTAAGGGCAATCACTTCCTTTTCACGGTCAGTTAAAACATCTCCAAGAACATCCCAAAGCTCTTGGCGCATCATCGCCTCACTCATGCGCTCTTCAGGGAGCTGGAGACCATCATCTTCAAGGAGATCAACTAACTCAGTATCTTCACCCTTACCAACACGGTGGTTTAGGGAGAGGGACTGACGACGGAGTTGCAACAGGTGGTGGAGCTGATCTGCGGAGATATCGAGTTCTGCTGCAAGTTCCGTTTCGCTAGGGTTGCGTTGGAGCTTCTGCTTGAGGGTGCGTTGCGCCTTCTTCAATTTGTTGAGTTTTTCAACAATGTGAATGGGAAGACGAATGGTACGAGCATCGTTGGCGATCGTCCGAGTGATCGCTTGGCGGATCCACCAATAAGCATAGGTCGAAAACTTATAACCTTTGTTGGGGTCAAATTTTTCTGCTGCGCGGTTAAGACCGATCGCCCCTTCTTGAATCAAATCAAGGAAAGGAACGCCACGGTTAAGATAGCGCTTGGCGATGGAAACAACTAAACGCAAATTAGAGCGAATCATTTTACGCTTAGCAACGCGACCCTTATAGAGCTGGGCATTTAGACCTTTTACAGTCTCGATATTAAGAGCTGCTGCCCACTCTTCTTTACTCGGCGATCGCCCCAATTCCTCCGTTAATTTGAGACGCATTTCCTCAGAATCATTAAGGAATTTCACGCTGTGGGCAAGTTGAATTTCTTCGTCGGGCTTAAGTAATGGATAACGTGCCATCTCCTTAAAAAAGGCACCAACAGTATCTTCGTTACGACTCCGGGAGGACCTAAGACTACTAGCTGTAGCATCAAGGTCAGAATAGGCTGCCTCAACGGTTTTAGTAACAGTTTCAATGTCTTCTAAGTCGCTATCTTTAGAGTTTGCTTGGGTGATTTCCAAATCTTCTTCCGGGGCGGTATGAATGGAGGGTGTTGTGTCGAACATAAACCTACTAATAAAAAGTTAGAAAGAAAGTTAAGTAAAGGTAATGTGTGGAGCGAGGATTAATTTGTCTGAGGAAAATTGTTATGAGAAAGCAAAGTACCCAAAAAGTTAGTGTTGACAAAAAGGTTGATTTAAGTGGCTCTCTCTTGCATGGGGTGCAATAAAAAGTTCCCTTAAAACTGTTATATCCTTAGAAATTTGATGGCTGTAAATGAGCTTTTAACAAAAGTAAACATTTGCATCACACCACAGAATTTTTAATGCACCTGATAATGACTAGAAATACTTCTAAGGATTTTTGTGACTAGGAACAACTTATCAGTTTTGTTGAACCATATTGGTCTAGTTAAATACAAAATTAAGATTTCTCGTATTCCCCAAGAGCAGATGGCGAAACATTTGTGAATTTTTCTTAAAACCCTTGCAAATGGGCTGATCAGCTTCGTCGTTTGACAATGAAAATTACTAAAGGTTTAAATAAACTAGCTGATTCTAGTATGTATATACGAGATCGATAATCAACACTCTGATCGAAAAAATTAAGATTTACTTTTATTTAGCATAGGATCAACTTCTCATAGTTACTTTGTCTTTTCACTCTGTCGGGAGTTGTATATAGAGAAATGTAATTAGCGACGATTGAATTGATTAAAAAACATGGGGTATAGTTTGGTTTTGTTTTGTTTTTGGGAAGGGCATGGTCACAGCAAATTTTTGGGTTGAAGTCTTAGTAGATTCCCCTTTTGCTCAAGGACTATTTACCTATGTTATTCCGGCGGGAACAATGGTAAATCCGGGTGATATTGTTTCTGTGGGTTTTGGGTCACAGCAGGTGGGGGCGACCGCCATTCGTCTGTTGTCAGACCTGCCGCCCTATCTTGATCCCGAGCAAATTAAACCCATTGAAGAAATTGTTGCCCGGGGCTTTTTTTCGCCGACCTATTGGCAGCTTCTTTGGCAGGTTTCAGACTATTACCAGGCTGATCCCATGGCGGTTATTAAAGCGGCTTTGCCACCGGGTTTATTGCGGCGATCCCAGACTCGTATTCGGTTACGAAAAGATGTCTTGGAGACTTCAAAGCAACGGTCACTTTCATCTGTAGCAATGGCTGTTTTGGTGTGTCTACAGGGGGGATCATCAGCGGGTTACACCGTAAAGTATGTCAAACGGCAAATTAAGTCGGCAGATAAGGGCATTAAGGAGCTGTTAAAAAACGGCTTAATTGAGCAATATTTACAAACTCCGGCGATCGCCAAGGTGCAAAAACGTAAGTCCGTAAGCATCCTTTCAAATCAAACAGAGCTAAGTAAGCGTCAACAGGAAATTTTCCTCGTCCTGCAACATCATGGTGGCGAAATGTGGCTAGATGAGCTGGTGGCGGTAGCCAAAACGACGGCGGCGACGCTCGACAAAATGTCCAAAGCCGGGGCTGTGGCGATCGCCGAGCGGGAAAAACTGAGATTACACAAGTCGCCAGAGCAGCAACGCGATCAAGTTAAAACCCTTACCTTTGATCAACAAAGTGCTGTTGAAAAAATTTTGGCGATGGATAGTTACGGTGAGGTTTTGCTCCATGGTGTGACAGGTTCTGGCAAAACGGAAGTCTATCTTCAGGCGATCGCCCAAGTCCTACAACGACAAAAATCCGCCCTCGTACTCGTGCCCGAAATTGGCCTCACCCCCCAACTTTTAGATCGTTTTACCGCCCGTTTCGGTGACAAGGTTTTGGTCTACCACAGCGGTTTATCCACCGGAGAGCGCTTTGATACCTGGCGACGCATGCTATTGCCGATCCCCCAAATTGTCATTGGCACTCGCTCAGCAATCTTTGCTCCCCTACGGAATTTAGGCATCGTCATTCTCGATGAGGAACATGACACCAGCTATAAACAAGATCAAAAAACACCCCATTACCACGCTCGAACCGTCGCCCGATGGCGTACCCAACAAGAAAATTGCCCCCTGATTCTTGGTTCTGCCACCCCCGCTTTAGACACTTGGCAACGGTTTCAAACCCCACAACCTGAACATTGCTATCTACCTTTACCGGAACGCATTCAAGCAAGACCTTTACCCCCTGTAACGGTGGTGGATATGCGCCAAGAACTACGCCGGAAAAATTTTTCCCTGTTTAGTAAGCCACTGCGCTCAGCCCTCCACCAGCTTAAAGAAGCTAAAGAACAGGGAATTTTATTTGTGGCACGGCGCGGCCACAGTACATTTGTATCTTGTCGTAGTTGTGGCTACAAAATGGTTTGTCCCTACTGTGATGTCACCTTGTCGTACCACTACGTCAAAGAAGGCAGCGCTCAAACCCTAAGATGTCACTATTGCAACTACAGCCAATTACAGCCGAAATTTTGTCCTGAATGCGGTTCTTCGCTGTTTAAATTTTTTGGTAATGGTACACAAAAGGTGGTGCAGGCAATGCGTGAAGAATTTCCAGAGTTGCGTTGCCTGAGATTTGATAGCGATACCACACGACGAAAGGGTGCTCACCGGGATTTGTTGGGGCAATTTGCGCGGGGTGAGGCGGATATTTTGTTGGGCACGCAGATGCTGACTAAAGGGTTAGATGTGTCGCAGGTAACGTTGGTGGGGATTTTGGCGGCAGATGGTCTATTGTTTCAGAGTGATTTTCGGGCAGCGGAAAGAACGTTTCAAACTTTGGTGCAAGTGGCTGGCCGGGCTGGTCGCGGCGATCGCCCCGGAAAAGTAATTTTGCAAACCTACTCACCGGATGATCCCGTTATTCAAGCGGTTAAAAACCATAACTATGAAAAATTTGCGACCCAGATTTTAGCGGAACGGGAAATGCTGAACTATCCTCCCTTTGGCAAACTTGTGCTGATTCGACTGACGGGGGAAAGCCATGATCTCGTCAAGCAAACCACTGAGGCGATCGCCGACCAATGTCAAAAAATCCTCGATATTGATGACGAGCTCTTAGGCCCTGTTCCGGCCAATATTGCCCGCATTGCGAATCGATGGCGGTGGCAGGTTGTTTTAAAATTTTCGCCCGATAAAACAAAAATTCCCGACCTACGCCATTTACAAAAAAATTGTCCGCGCCAAGTCAGTTTTTCGATTAATGTCGATCCCATTTATCTCGATTAAGCCGTAATTTTCATACTGATATCCAGCCACGGCGCACGAGTAATGGTGGCACTGGTGGAAATAAAATCAACGCCAGTTTCTGCGACTGCCCGAATGGTATCGAGGGTAATATTGCCAGACGCTTCTAATTTGATGCGGGGATTAATCTCGCGCAATTTAGGAATAATTTCGGACATTTTTGCTGGCGGCATATTGTCCAGCATCACAATATCAGCACCTTGTGTAACAGCTTCAATGGCTTGGTCGTGGGTTTCCGCTTCGACTTCGATCGCCAGCGGATAAGGACTATGGACACGCACTGCGGCGATCGCCTCGGAGATGCCCCCAGCCGCTTGGATATGATTATCTTTGATCATCATGGCATCATCCAAACCATAACGATGATTGCGGCCACCGCCAACATTGACAGCGTACTTTTCGAGTAATCGTAAGCCCGGTGTCGTTTTGCGAGTGTCTACAAGAGTTGTGGGTAAATCTGCAATCCTTTGGGCATACTGAGCCGTTTCTGTGGCGATCCCACTCAGACGCATCAAAATGTTTAACGCAACCCGCTCACCCATCAATAACGTATCAAGGGGAGCCTGAAGCTCAGCAATTAAAGCTTTAGGTTCACCAGCTCCTCCTTCATCGAGGGAGCAAGCCATTGAAAAATTTCGGTCAATCAGCTGAAAAACTCTTGCGACAAAAGGTAAGCCGGCAACGATCCCCGGCGCTTTTAAAATTAATTTTGCTTCTCCCGCAGGTGCTTGTTTCCCAGTAAATAATGCTTCAGTGGTGCGATCGCCGCGACCAAGATCTTCCTGCAACCATTGTTGTAATAACGGATCGACCAATAACCAAGCAGGCGGCTTAGCGAAATTTTTACGCGTCACCATCTACATCATCTTTACTAGGGGAAGCATTATAGAGATTATCCAAACGCTGTCTCGCATCTTCCACATCAAGGGAACGCACAACTAAAAGCGGCTCACTAATGGGACGACCAGCATCGTCGAGCATTTCTGGATGAGGCGTAAACTTAGGGCGAGGCGGTTGAGGTGACCCATTACTCTGAAAATTTGGATAGACCCTTGTTTCACTACTCAGCATCATAAAACTGCGAACCAGATTAATTGCTGCGATGGTCGCAATAGTACCGAATGCCAAGATAAATAGAAAATGAAACATACTTTTTCGCACTCCGCCTACACAAATAAACATTGTGGCGATCATAATTCTTTGTTCTCATCATATTATCTCGAAAAACTCACCCTCTTGCAAAGGGCGATCGCCACAATATTCATCCTTGGCGCTAATTTAAGAACATTAATTTTTTTTGAACAGTAAAAGAACAATAAAAAAAAGATAGACAAACAAGACTCTCCCTTCCCCTCAAACCCTCTTGGATCAACCACAGAGTCACGGTACCAAGAACGAATCATGATCAGTTTCGCGCCGACATCCTCACAGATTTTTTGCATCACCCCAGCAATCTTAATACTTTTTTAGTAACAGAAGCATCGACGGGAGACGACGACCCTTTTGAGTAGCCCCTGCCCAACTCAAGGAACCATGGGAAATAATTACCTGACATCAGTAACATCAGTTTGGGCTAAAGAATTAGCCTAAAATCCTTATAAATCAAGAACTCATTTAACATTTTCTCTATTTTCTGATTTGCAACAAAGGGTTTTTATGCAAAATATCCTGTGTACCATGCTCACCCAAAAGGAATTTTCTAAATGGGACAGCTCAAAATACAGATACAAAAAAACAACACCATTGCAACCACAACTCGGACATTGCCACTTCATCTCTGGCACTAAGAGCAAGCCCTATTCATGCGGAAGTCGTTATAGTAATCCTGTAGGATAAGGATATTAAGTGTGCGGTGAAAACCGTTAATCAATGACATTAGAGTTTAGCCATAGCGAAGATCTTGCCCCGTTAAACCAATTAACTGAGCCACAACGGCAAGCTTTACTAAACATTGTTTACCGAGTACGAGCATCCCTTGATATTAAAGAGATTCTAGAGACAACGGCTGCTGAGATTCGGCAAATACTAGGGGTTGACCGCGTCGGTATTTTTCAGTTTCGCCCCCATACTGGCTGTCGTATTGGCGAATTTGTAGCGGAGTCCGTTGCAAGAAAATTTCCGTCGGCGATCGCCACTCCCGTACAAGATACCTGTTTCAGCGAGCAATACGTCCGAGGTTATCAAAACGGACGAATCCAAGCAATTAGCGACATATACACCGCCAAACTCAGCCAATGCCATATCGACGTATTGGCGCAATTTGAAGTCCGCGCAAATTTAATTGTACCCCTGCGGGTCAAAGGAAACCTATGGGGTTTATTTTGCGTACACCAATGCCGTAGCCCCCGAGATTGGCAAACCCAAGAAATCGAATTTATCAGACACCTTGGCCACCATCTAGATATTGCTTTACAGCAAGCAGAACTACTTGACCATACACTCCAACAATCTGAACGTCTCAGATTACTCACCCAAGAGCGCGATCGCTTTTTTAGTTTGTCACCCAACCTCTTTTGCGTAATGAATTTCGATGGAGACTTTATTCGAGTCAACCCAGCCTGGTACGACATCCTAGGCTACGTACAAGATGAACTAATCAACAGTAACTTTTGGTCATTTATCCATCCCGATGACGAGGCCATTACAGAAGCAGCGCTATCGACACTCCGCAAAAACAATAATCACGGCTCCTTTAACCTAGAGCATCGTTTCCGTTGTAGTGACGGCACGTACAAATATCTGGCATGGTCTGGTACTGGCGTAACCTCCGAAAAACGAATCTACGGGATTGCCCGCAATGTAACAAAACGCAAACAGCTCGAATTTGCCCTCGAACAACGGAGCCACGATTTAGAAAAAACCCTTAAAAAACTCAAACAAACCCAATCCCATCTCGTACAAAGCGCCAAAATGTCGAGCTTAGGAGAACTTGTGGCAGGCGTTGCCCACGAAATTAATAATCCCGTAAACTTCATCTATGGCAATATCAGCCATATCGAGGACTACACCCAAACTCTCATCAAAATCTTAGAAGCCTATCGACAGGTTTACCAAGAGCCTCCAGCAGAAGTTACGGATCTTTGCCAAGAAGTAGATCTCGAATTCACGTTAGAGGACTTACCAGCAGTCGTAAATTCCATTCAAGTTGGTGCAAATCGCATTAAAGATATCGTTGTTTCCTTACGCAACTTCTCGCGGCTCGACGAAGCAAACTTTAAAACTGTTGATGTCCATGAAGGAATTGACAATACTATTTTAATTTTGCAAAACCGCCTCAAAGCAAAACCAGACCAATCAGAAATTAAAATTCAGAAACGCTATGGCGACTTGCCAAAAATTGAATGTTACCCTGGTCAACTTAATCAGGTCTTTATGAATATTTTAAGCAATGCCATTGATGCAATCATCGATTCCAAGAAATCAAAAAATGGCATCATTACAATTTCAACAACAGCGATACTCAGCGAGCGAGAAATTTTAATTACGATTCGTGATAATGGCTGTGGCATGGACGAAGAAACTTGTAGCCGTATCTTTGACCCCTTTTTTACAACAAAAGATGTGGGGAAAGGAACTGGTTTAGGGATGTCCATTAGCTATCAAATTATTACCGAACGTCACCACGGTTCTTTAATCTGTAAGTCACAACAAGGTGTTGGTACAGAGTTCGACATTCTCCTGCCCTTCAATCAAGCCGAGCCCTAAAACAATTTCATCATCCACAATGCTTAAAAAAAAATCGCCCGCTAAGGCGATCAATATGTCTTGGCAATTACTTAGTTTTGGAAACTAGGTTTTGCTGAATTTCCTTCAGTGATTAAAACAAGCCTAGAGTTAAAGACTCATCAATGGGGAAACAAGAACCTGCACCGAGCCAAAGGGTAACGGCTGTTCCAAAGAGGAAGACAGTCATTGCCACAGGGCGACGGAAAGGGTTTTGGAATTTGTTGACACTCTCGATGAAGGGAACCATCATCAAACCGAGAGGGATCGCGCCTTGGCAGGCAATGCCAAGAAGCTTATTGGGAAGAACGCGCAAAATTTGGAAAACGGGGTATAAATACCACTCAGGTAAAATTTCCAAGGGCGTTGCAAAAGGATTACCGGGTTCACCGACCATTGCAGGGTCAAGAATTGCTAAACCAGCAATCAGACCGATGGTTCCCGCAATACAAATGGGGAAAGTGAACAAGATATCGTTAGGCCAAGCAGGCTCACCATAGTAATTGTGTCCCATGTTTTGAGCCAACTTTGCCCGGAGTGAAGGATCGCTAAGATCCGGTTTTTTCATGACAGACATGATAAAAGTTTCTCCTCAACAGTGAAGTTGCTATGAGCAAAGAAGATAAGAACTAGTCCTTACAAAGGACCAGAAATACCTTGCTTACGGATCATGAGGAAGTGGGCCAACATGAAGACCGCAATTAACCAAGGTAAGACGAAGGTGTGGATGCTGTAGAAACGAGTCAAGGTAGCTTGACCAACGCTCGTGCCACCACGAAGTAGTTCAACCATTTGATCCCCGACAATGGGAATTGCAGCGGGTACGCCGGATACGATTTTCACCGCCCAGTAACCAACTTGATCCCAAGGGAGGGAGTAGCCAGTAACGCCGAAGGAAACGGTAATACAAGCCATGATCACGCCGGTAATCCAAGTTAATTCACGGGGACGCTTGAAGCCGCCGGTGAGGTAAACGCGGAAAATGTGCAAGATCATCATTAGAACCATCATGCTCGCAGACCATTTGTGAATGGAGCGAATTAGCCAACCGAAGTTGACTTCATTCATGAGGTACTGAACTGATGTAAATGCTTCTGCTACGGTAGGTTTGTAGTAGAAGGTCATTGCAAATCCAGTTGCAAATTGGATAATGAAACAGGTTAGGGTAATGCCGCCCAAGCAATAGAAGATATTGACATGGGGGGGAACGTATTTGCTAGAAATATCATCGGAGATTGCCTGGATTTCTAGCCGCTCGTTAAACCACTTATATAATTTTGAGTCGGTAACTTCTTTTGTAAACATGAAGCCTGATTAGAAACGAAAAATCTCTTTACAAAAATGTAACACAGCTTGATAGCCTGAGGTTCCATCGGAGGCGATTGTCACGTGTTTTCCTAGATCTTGTAACAATTGTCTGGGCCAATGTGGTTGGGCGATCGCCGACCTCTTGGCTGCGGGGCAGATATGGTTGTGGGTGAAAGACTTGGTTTGAGGAAAAAAAACACCCAATTAGCTATATTGTTGAGAATATTAAAGTCTTTTTCATAAAACTCGACGAATGCTGAGAAAACGCTTTTGGGCGATCGCCTGTAGTCTGTTATTGATTTTAGGAATGGTATTTACGCCAACAAACGCGGCCGCTGCCTTTACTGAAGAACAGAGCGTGTTGCTGCAAGCGTGGCGTTATGTCAGTCAATCCTATGTTGACGATACGTTTAATAACAATAACTGGTGGCTACTGCGGCAAAAGTATCTGAAGCGTCGTCTAGAGACAAAAGACCAAGCCTATGATGCCATCTCGGAGATGTTGGCTGTTTTAGATGACCCCTATACCCGTCTTTTACGCCCGGAGCAATATCGCAGCCTTAAGGTAAGTACTGCTGGAGAATTGTCTGGTGTTGGCTTACAAATTAATATCAATCAAGATTCTGGTGATCTCGAGGTCATTGTCCCCATTGCTGGGTCGCCGGCTGATGAGGCTGGTATTGAAGCGAAGGATATTATTTTGGCGATCGATGGTGTTGATACGAAAAATATTAGCCTCGACGAGGCTGCTGCTAGAATGCGGGGTCCCAAAGGAAGCGCTGTTGCCCTAACAGTCAAGTCAGCAGTAACAAAAGCAGTCAGAACGGTGTCGATGGTACGAGATACAATTTCTCTTAACCCAGTCTATGCCAAGCTTGAGCAACATGAGGGGCAGAATATTGGCTACCTTCGTCTCAATCAATTTAGTGCTAATGCTAAGGTGGAAATTGAGCATGCACTTACGGATTTGCAAAGCCAAGGTGCTGATCGCTTTGTGCTAGATCTCCGTAATAATCCCGGAGGGTTATTGCAGGCTGGGATAGAGATTGCGCGCCTGTGGCTCGACCAAGAAACCATTGTTTATACGGTCAGTCGGGAAGGTATTTTTGATAGCTACGCCGCCACTGGTCATGCAGTAACAGATGCTCCTTTGGTTGTCCTTGTGAATCAGGCCACGGCAAGTGCGAGCGAGATTTTAGCGGGAGCGCTGCAAGATAATGGTCGTGCTCTATTGGTTGGGGAAAAAACCTTTGGGAAAGGTCTCATTCAGTCACTGTTCGAATTGCCTGATGGTGCGGGAATGGCTGTTACAGTCGCAAAGTATGAAACACCGCTGCACCATGACATTAATAAGTTAGGCATTATGCCGGATAAGGTGGTTGAGCAAGATCCAATTCCCTACCGCATGATGGCAACGGTTGAGGACGGGCAATATCAAGTGGCGTTGGATTTACTGAGCTAATTGATGTTCTGGAAAATCATCTGAGTATCGGGTTTTATCTCTGGGTTTCTTTTGAGGTATCGTCTTTGGCTAAATTTAACATTGGTTGAGGTTAAATAATTGCTACTGGAATATGTTGGCGGGATTTGGCGATCGCAGTTTGTCTGTTTCCCGCAGCTTTTGACTTAGAAAACGGCACATTTCGAGAATCATGTGGGGACGCTGGGTAACGAGGCTGAGAAAACGATTTTTTTCGAGTTTCAGTAAGGTGCAATCTGTCTGGGCGATCGCCCCATCCCATAACGGTGCATCGTCGAATAAAGCCACTTCCCCAAAATAGTCACCGACGCTTAACTGTTTGGTGGTGCGGGGTGTGCCGTCAACTTTCTTGGTTAGCTCCACTGTGCCTTCCGCAATGATGTAGAGATGTGCGGCATATCCCCCTTCATCAAAGATGGCTGTATCCGCCAAAATTTGAGTTTGCTCAAGGCTATCGTCAATTAGCATCAACTCATCGAGGGAGAGATTGCGGAAAAGTGTGACTGTTTTTAAAAGGAGCAGTCGGTTCATAGCAGTTTTGGCTGGGGCATGGGTGTCATAAAGCTCCCCTGCCACTTGTTTCACAAAGGGGTCGGGGTCATCAACTAGCACTGACGGTACCATCTCTAGGGCAACCAGCGCGCCAATTTTTATCCAGCGATCGCCGGATTCCATGGCTTCTAAAAGTACACGATAGCCTTTTTCCCGTAACCATTTTGGGGTGAGCGGATCACGGGGTTTCGAGGTAGCGCTGTCCTGTTCGACAAGGGCTTTGAGGTGGGGTAACAGCGGCGTGACAAACCGACGGTGATTTAGGGACGCGAGAAATTCGATGGCATTTTCGAGTTCTGCTTGGGCATTGGTGGCGAGCAGGCGGTTAATGACGTTTACGGTGGGGGCATAACCGAGGGCGGCTAGGACAAATAAAACTTTCTGGGTGAGGCGATCGCCGTAGTCTTGGATCGCAATGTGCAGAACCCTTAATTGGGGAGAGTCGATTAAATCCGCTTGCCATTGGCGGGTTTGGTCTAGCAGTTTAAAGCTGGGTTCTAAATGTTTAAATAAAACGTCGCTGGCATACCTTGTTTTCACCGCACCGATGGCGATAATTGCGGCATCAATCACTTCTGGGCGAGGGTTTCTGAGGCGCGGCTGGGCAGCATGAATACCTTGGCGACCATAAATAGCAAGGGTGATGGCGGCTTGTTGGCGGACTCTCGGTTCGAGATCTTCAAGGGCGGTGGCGATCGCCTCAATGTATGCGGGGCAACGGGTCGCGCAGAGTAAATTTAACGCTGCAATTCTAACTGTTGGTTCAAAATGACTGAGTTTGCTGCGGGCAATACTGGCCGTTTCTTGGTCGTCGATTTGGGTGAGGGGCAATAGAGCTTCTAAACCAGTGCGAATAATGTCGGGGTCTGTTTGGGTCAGCACAACATTGGGGATGAGGGGCGCAAAAACGGGTTTATCACTGGCTGCGACGATACGGGTAATAATCCTCGCGGTGGCGTGATTGAGTTCTTTATCCCAGTTTGTGGGCAGTTGGTTTTGCTTTTGTAGCTCGGCGATCGCCCCCAAGGTTTGCATCTCAGGATTTGTGTGACTGAGCCAAGTTTGAATTTGGGTGGGGCTAGGAATGAAGCGATTAATTAATAAAATTTCTAGGGCAAAAACCTGCCAATCGGGATTATCTAGACGCTGTATTAAATCTTGCTGGATCGGTTCAGAACAATCGGTAAACAGGGCGATCGCCGCGCCGTAGAGTTGTGGGTCAGTTGTGGCAACCTTTGGGGTGAGGAGCTGTTCGACTTCCGGCAAAAACTGATCGGGTTGCTCCATGCGTTTTGCCAATTCAAAGCCCTTGAGCTGACTGTAGCGATCGCCTTCTGCGAGCAATTCTCGAATCGCCTCGTAGGACTGAGGATTTAGCGGAATTGGCTCTAGATCAAACACATCCAAATCAATATTGTCAGACCGAATCATCTCCTCTAAACCATTGGCATAAAAGCGACCCATCGGTAACCGTACCGCCAAAAGTAACAGCGTTAAACCGGCCACAATCCAAGCCATTTGCTTGAGGTCGAGATAGATTTCGCCGAGCCACAGCACAACGCCCGCCAAGGTTAAACCCACCGCATAAATTAGCCCGTCACTGAGAGACCGAATGCGCCCCACAAATTCCCGTGGAATGGCGTTGTAATTGAGTTGGTGAATCGGTAAATTAATCGCTTTATACAGAGCATCACCGTTAATGTGTAGGGCGATCGCCGCTGGTAACCCAAAGCTGGACAGCAAAATTCCAAAGGTCGTTAAAGTGGTCATCGGGTAAACCGGATTGAGTCGCGCCACCCCAAGGATTTCCAGGAGCGGTTTCGTTGCGCCATAAATAACCGCCACTTGGATCAGGCTAATGACGATACGCATTAAACCCAAAAATCCCGTTAACGCCTGTTCATCAAAGTGATCGCCGTAGATGTTAAACCACAAAAATTCTGAGCTGATATAAATAATCACCAACAAAAAACTACTGCTGGCTAAAAATAAACTCAGGGGATAACGCTTCACGAGTTCGGGGAATGTCCGCATCGATTCCCATAGTCCGACTGATTCAGCGCTTTGGCTGGCTTGGGCAAGTTGTCGTTGGGATCGCTCTAAATATAAAAGCTGGGCAATGCCCAAAACATAAAAAATCGGCAAACAAAGTAATAAATTTTTCGTTGAACAGTAATGGGAAAGTACCGTCGTCAATGTTCCGCCGAGTAATGTGCCGATCGCCTGAGCAATGCCGATATTCGGGGCGTAGCGTTTGTATTCTAGGGTGCTGAAATAATCGGTGAGGAGACTGGGATACAGCACATTATTATGAAAATCCCACTGAAAAAAGATGGCGATGAGTAGCAAATAGTAGAGATAGGGCGAGTCGTAATTTAATAAAAACCGTAGCCCCAAAATCACGGGTATGGAACCGAACAAAATGTAGCGAAAAAGCTTGGTGCGGCTGTAGCGATCAACCAGTTGCGAAAAGAGCAAATACGCAGGCATCGAACATAGTCCAATGAGCGCAAAGGCAAAAGGTAGCTGGGATGCACCGACTTTACTGACAAATAATGAGTTGGCGATCGCCATGCCGAGGACACTGTAAATCAGAACCGTCACAGCGAGGGACAGTAACTGTAATAAGCGGTCAAACTTTAATGGGAAAGGTCGCGAAAAAGCAATTTGCACGGGCTACCTAGATCTCGCTAAATGTTCAGGGGTGGGTGGGATTTTGTGAAATGAATGGGTGAATGTTTGCGGCTGCTTTATCTAAAAATCATCGACGATTTCGCTAGGGCATTAGCTGTTCTTTCGACATATCCTTGGGTAGTACTTTAGACGTAACTAAGTTATTGCTGGGCGTTTCGATGGCTGACTGAACAAAGGGCATTAGCATGGCGGCAATTAATAAAAATACACCGCCACAAACCACCGCGAGTAAACGGTTTTCGTGTAAAAGATGCTCCATAATCCAGCCAAATCCGAGGGAAATACCAATTTCGGGCAGCACAATAAAAAAGTTAAAAATACCTTGATAAATACCCCGCCGTTGGGTCGGTAGAGCGTAGGTCAAAATGGCGTAGGGAATCGACTGGGCACTCGCCCAAGTTAGGCCAAATCCCGCCATCGAGACGAGTAGGAGCAAAGGATTATGGATGAAAAGTAGCGCAATTAAACTAATGCCACCACACAGCAAACAAATAATGTGAATAAGTTTGCGCCCAAAGCGACGGGTCAGCCACGGCAAAACAAAGGAAAAGGGAATACACACCGCGTTAAACATGGCGAAACATAGCCCTGCCCACTCGATGCCTTCGTTATATAAGGCCGAATCGATATCCACCGCCCCAAAAATATTGCGGGCGATCGCCGGGGGAAAGTAAATGAAAAAGCAAAAAATACCGAGCCATGTGAACATTTGCACCCACGCCAACTGCTTCATGGTTGGGGGCATTTCGCCGAGCACTTGCCATGTTTCTTCGAGGCTATGGAGAATACCGCCGCGCTCTGCTTGCAATTTACCGAATTTTTCGAGATCCGCAGGCGGCGATTCAGGGGTCGTCACGACCGTCCAAATGATAGTTCCGAGGAATAAAGCAGCACCGAGATAAAAAGACAATTCGACGGTGAGGGGAATTTGTCGTGTGGCATTGGTCGAAGGATCAATCCCGACAAGGTGGTTTAGCAACCAAGGCATCACTGACGCGGCGATCGCCCCCAGACCCACCATGACGCTCTGCATGGCAAAGCCTTGGGTACGCTGTTTTTTCGGCAAAAGATCACCCACAAAAGCTCGAAAGGGAACCATGCTGACATTGGCGCTGGTATCGAGAATCCACAATAATCCTGCCGCCATCCACAAACTCGAACAGCGAGGCATCAGCACCAACGCAATAGATGCGGCGATCGCCCCACCGAGGAGATAGGGTCGTCTGCGACCAAAAATCCCCCACGTATGATCACTCAAATTGCCAATAATGGGTTGAACAATTAACCCCGTCAAAGGCGCAGCCAGCCAGAGGATCGGAATACTGTGGGCACTCGCCCCAAGATGCTCAAAAATAGAGCTCATATTTGCCATTTGGAGACCCCAGCCAAACTGAATCCCCAGAAAGCCAATACTCATATTCCAGAGCTGGAAAGCAGAAAATCTCTCCTGATCAGCAACTGACTTTTGATCTAGATCCTGTTGAGAGGTTTGAGCTTCCCGAATTAAACCCATATAAAAAATGCTCCTGATTTCAATGCAGACTTTGCCAACGCCATCACCAACCCATTGGCCAACTTGCCTGTCCTGCCGTTTCTATTCTAATCAGCTCACCAAAACAGTCCAATATAGCCCCAAAACCACCATTCGCTTTGACCCTCCGGCGATAATCTTCTCCCTGCTTTTTTGCCCTTCTTTTCTCAAACTCACTCTCCGCAACCTTTTTCCCACTTGTCACCCCCTAGAGAAAGCACCATAACCGAACTCAGGTTAGGAGTAGATCTTTCAGCTTTTTTGGGTGTTTATTTTTCCCTGCCAATGGTGCTCACTTCCCTCTAATTTTGACTACCAGCGAGGCGATCGCCCAATTGAGCCGACATAAAAATCGAACACTGGAGCCAAACCCCAAAAATGACTATTTATAGCATTAATGACTTTGCCAATTAAACTTGATTTTTATCAAAAAAAAAGCCATTAACCGATCTTTAAATTGTCAATTCTTTACCCTCTTTTACAAAAATACAAACCAATAAACCTTGACTTTTCAACAAAAAAAGACACACTCTGCCCCCCTCAGAAACCCATTGCAGCAGAAGTTGTAAAGCATTGAATACCAAAGCTTACAAGGCTTTTCTCAAAATTATTTCAGCCCCTATTTTCACCATCCCCAAAGCTGACCCCCACAGCAGATACCGCCACTGGTTCCGCCTGAAATTTAAACATATATGAATGATCACATTGCCCATATTGAATAGTGGGACTACTCTGGATAGAAATTAAATAGGAAAGCTTCTCAATAACATTGCGCTTCCACTAGGCGACTTTTTTTTATCCAAACAAAACTGTCCCGTTTTCACCACATCCACCTAACGATGGCAAGACAAACAGACAACGAGTCTAAATCTCGGAGTCTAAATCTCGGAGTCTAAATCTCGTACATAGAGAAGGAAATGACATGGTTCAGATCAATACAAATAAAGACAACTCCCAAAAACACGAGCGATCTTTGATGGCTCTCGCTAATGCCCCCATGGGCGATCGCCTCTGGATTGCCGGCTACGAAAACAAAGACGGCATCAATCGCCTAGTGGGAATGGGCCTAGCCCCCGGCATGGCTATCAATATCATTCAAAACCTAGCCGGCAACCTCCTCATCGCAGTAGGAGAGACCCGCATCGGCATTGACGCAACCATGGCGAAGCAAATCTTAGTCTCAGACCGTCCCTTCGATTATTTAGTAGAGATCAAAGAAATCAAAGACATGGAAAATGCTGTCATCACCCTAAAAGACCTCCAAGTAGACCAACAAGCAAAAGTCATCCGCTACCAAATGAGTAGTGAAGCTGACAAAAAAGCCTACAAGAAAAAACTCCTCGCCATGGGTCTAACACCAGGCACAGAATTCACCGTAACCCGCATTGCCCCGTTCGGTGATCCCGTCGAAATCAAAGTTAGAGGCTTCAAATTGAGCCTACGCAAAGGAGAAGCCGAAGCACTAGTCGTCGAGCAGTTGTAAAAACCACAACAATATTCCCTCCCCATCGACCATTAACCGCTATCAAGAATGATCAACCAGTAAACCCATGAGAAAGCAGAAAATCGCCCTAATTGGCAACCCGAACAGTGGCAAAACCACACTCTTCAACGATTTAACCGGAGCCAACCAACGCACAGGCAACTGGCCCGGAGTCACCGTAGATCGCAAAGAAGGTAAATATATCTATGACGACATTGAAGTCACCGTCGTGGATCTACCGGGCGTATATTCCCTCGACGCAGAAGACGATAACACAGGGCTCGATGAATTAATTGCGCGGGATTATCTGCTCACAGGAGAAGCCGATTTAGTCATCAATATCGTTGATGCCTCCAACCTAGAGCGGAACTTCTACCTCACGACCCAGATCATAGAAATGCACCTCCCCATGGTGACCGTATTAAACATGATGGACGTAGCAAAGGAACAGGGATTAGAAATTAACACGAAAGAACTGTCCCAAAGACTCGGTTGTTTTGTCATTCCCATCAGTGCCTTTTTAGGGGAAGGCATTACCCTACTCCGGAGCAAGATTAATGAGCTCATTAAAAATCCGGGGAATTTACCAACAGTTGTTGCCTACCCAGCCGTCATCGAAGACAGCATCCATTTAATTGAACCCCTAATCGAAGAGAAAGGGCGCAATAAGAAAATTTCTACCCGTTGGTTTGCCCTGAAACTACTGGAATATGAGGACAGTGTCGCTCCAGAGGTCAGGGGAAAAAAGGTGGATGAAATTGTGATTAAAAATCGTCGCAAAATCCATCAACTGTTAAACGAAGATATCGATATTATCGTGGCGGACAGTCGCTATGGGTTTATCCGTAGCCTGATGAAAAGTGCGGTTAAACAGACTCGCACCATCAGCAGCACCACCTCGGACAAGATCGATCAAATTGTGCTCAATCGTTGGATTGGGATGCCTTTATTTTTGGTGGTGATGTACTTAATGTTCTTCGTTGCTATTAATATTGGGGGCGCGTTTATTGATTTCTTTGATATTTCTGTGGGCACGGTGTTTGTGGATGCTCCCCAAGCTTGGTTGGAGTCGATTAGTGCTCCCGGCTGGTTGATTGGATTTGTTACGGCGATTGGTGGTGGTGTGCAAACGGTGGCGACGTTTATTCCCCAAATCGGCTTGTTGTTTGTGATTCTCTCCATTCTTGAAGACTCTGGCTATATGGCAAGGGCGGCTTTTGTGATGGATAAGTTGATGCGTGTTGTGGGGCTACCGGGTAAGTCTTTTGTGCCGATGTTGGTGGGTTTTGGTTGTAATGTGCCGGCAATTATGGCGACGAGAACTTTGGAAAATAAGCGCGATCGCCTGATGACGATCATGATGAATCCCTTTATGTCTTGTGGGGCGAGATTACCGGTTTACGCGCTATTTGCCGCCGCCTTTTTCCCACAAAATGGACAAAATCTTGTTTTTGGACTGTATCTCATTGGCATTGGCGCGGCGATCTTCACGGGGATCGTGATGAAAAATACGATCATGGAAGGGGAGGCCTCTCCCTTTGTGATGGAATTACCGCCCTATCACATCCCTCGGTTCAAAGGCATCATGATTCGGGCTGGGGACAGACTGAAAAGTTTTATGGTGCGAGCTGGGAAAGTGATCGTCTTGATGGTGATGATTTTGAGCTTGTTAAATTCTGTGGGTACGGATGGTTCTTTTGGTGCTCAGGACAGTAAGGGATCGATCTTGTCTGCCACTAGCCGAGCGGTAACGCCTTTGTTCGCACCGATGGGCATTGAACGGGACAATTGGCCAGCGACTGTCGGCATTTTTACTGGTGTCTTTGCGAAGGAAGCGATGGTGGGTTCCCTTGATTCTCTCTATGGTCAATTGGCGATCGAGGAGGAATCTGAGGCAGTTGAGGAGGAGTCAAGCTTCGATTTTGGGGGCGGCATTGGTGAGGCTTTTGCGACGATTCCGGCGAATTTTGCTGATTTGGGGAATCAAATGCTCGATCCCCTCGGTTTAAGTGTTGGTGAGGTGACGGATCAGGCTATGGCGGCGGATGAACAGGAGGTTGCTACGGGTACTTTTGGTCAAATGTCCCAAAGATTTAAGAACCCGACGGCTGCTTTTGCTTACTTATTGTTTGTGTTGATGTATTTCCCTTGTGTTGCGGCGACTGGTGCGGTTTACCGTGAGACAAATTTGGGGTGGACGCTCTTGGTGGCTGGCTGGACGACGGGTTTGGGTTATTGGGTTGCGGTGATGTTTTATCAGATTGCGACTTTCTCGCTGCATCCGGTGTCGTCGATGGCCTGGGTGATTGGTGGGGTGGGAGTGATGGCGGCGGCGATCGCCTCTTTCAAATTCCTTAAAGTCTCCAATAATCTTGGTAGCAACTTCGATTACAGTCAGTCCTCCTAAAAATGCCAGTACTTATCTCCCTAAATCTAGGTTCATCAAACTCATTTAGGGAGATGGCAAACCCCTCAAGTTAATCTAAATCGACCGTTTCAAGCATGAAAAAACTACGGACAAAATATAAAACCGACATCCTAAGCGAAGGCTGGCATTATTATTATGATCTTCCAAGAACTACAAAAATTCATCACTGATTATCATCGCGTTTCCCTAGCAGAATTAGAGCTCCATTTTCATATGAGTGAGGATGTGATCAGACAAATGCTCCACAAGTTGATGCGTAAGGGTCGAGTTTTAAAAGTACCAACTCCCGGTAAATGCCATGGTTGCACTGCTTGCAATCCTAAGGCGATCGAGTTCTATGAATGGATCGATCAACAGCCCAGAAGTTTTGCTTTTTCACAACAAAATAAGGCTCCCAAAAAGCGGGTTAAAACTCTCCGTAATCCAGAAAATAGTGACTGTCAATGCAATGTTGAGCTCAGGGGGTGACAAGGAGAGGTAAGAACGGTCTGGAGCTGGTATAGAGCCGTTGATTTTCTCTAAAAATAGAGACACTGGTGAGGCTTAGTGGCCATTGATCGAACGGCAAAGCCTGATAAAAGTGAATAGAGATGTGGGTCTTTATAACGGGCTAATCCAAGAGTAAAAAACTATAGCGAGCATAGGGTCTGCGCTGTTTCTGGAGCTAAGCGTACAAGGTATAGCCAAGGATTTTGTACTAATTTTGCTAGTCTTTGTTCTGGATGCAGCTTAAAGTCCCAAAGCCAATCGACAGAAGTTTTCCCATGGGCAGCGGAACCGTCAACGACTTTGTGTTGGGAGATATGGCGATTATGACAAACTTTAATGCTGATGGTATCCATGCTCATACCAGAATATTTGCAGATATTGGCTTTGATTTAAGTGAGCTTGCGGTGCTTTTTGGTAGGGCCACGCTTAAAAAAAAAGGGACTAACACACGACATTGTTAATCCCCCTACTCTGTACCGACCCCAACTTGTGTTTGTGACGATCGCCGACCTGAAAAGCCCGAAGCGCAAGGCGATCGCCAGCAACAAAACCTAGTGAAATCCCAATACTTTTATTGCAAATAATTATTAGTCTTGATCCGGTAATCCTAAGACTTTTTCAAACATAAAATAAACAAAATCGATTAGAAACATGTAGCGACTCCTTTAAATAAGACCCATGGGCACAAAGCAGTAGTCCTAGCCTTTCTCTCCTTGTAAAATATCTATCTCCTCGGGAAAACCATCGTCAGACTGGAACTCTAGGGTTTCTGAGCTCGTAATAGCATTGGGGCGATCGCCCAATAATCCTCCCGATATCCCCTCTTTTCTTGTCACATTCAAACAAGCAGCAATTGTGCTGACACCACAGGATCGAACAATTCTCATTTATCTATAATCTTTCTCAATTAAGGACAGTCAAATTGTATTCAAAGACTACCTCTCAAGTCAAGTTTATTGCGAATAAAAATCAATAACTAGCTTGTTAGAGTCCGTCATGGCGGTCTATGCAGTTCTATGAAGTTTTATATAGTCTGTTTAGGGGGTTGCAGTATGTCTCTGGGATCGCCACATTAACCACGCGAGACAGGAAAGCCCGATAATGCCACATAAACCACCGAGGGGATTGCCATCAACGCCTGTAATCCAAGGGGAAATATCATCATGATATTGAATCAAACCACCCACATTAAAAATGTAATAGCCCCACACTAGCCCTCCATGTAAGCCAATCGGTTTGCCTAATCGTCCTCGACAGCCCCGCTTTGCCCAGACAAGGGTCATGCCTAGTAAGGTTAATCCGGGCAGCACGGGTAATGTGCGAATCATTTCCATTAATGGTTTCAAAAAATGGGCGATCCCAAACAGTCCGCCACAGCTCCACAGAACAGTTGTGGGGTGGTAATCCCGTTCGAGCTCATCATAAATCCAGCCACGGAAGACTAATTCTTCGGCAAGGGCGACCCCCAAACCCGTGAGGGCTCCTTCTAGGGCAAAGCGAATAATTGTTGTAGAAGGCGGCAGGATGGTGAGTAAACCTAGTAAATGCTGAATAATCAATAGACCCCACGTGAAGCAAAATCCCCAAGCCAATCCTTGGAGCAGTTCGACACCATTAATTTTTTGCCAGACTAATCCATATTGCCCAAAAGGTTTGTCGAGACTATGCACTTGTTTCACCCATCGGGGTAAATAAAACAAAAAAATCACGAAGAGCAAACCCATGGTCACAATGGTCGTGAGGTTTTCGTCCTGCCGTAGCAAAAGGTAAAGGGGGGTAGCTAAAGGCAACCAAAGTACGGCTAATGATGCAAAAAATAAAAACAGCCGTAGCGGTGCTGGGGACTGCCGACAAAGTTGCCAAAATGGTTTCAAGGGGGTTTACGGGAATTCTTCAGTTTCTAATGTATCGGATTCTCAGGGGTTGAGAAGCGAGGCGGCGATCGCCTTTTCCCATGAAGACCAAGTTTACCTAAACCGGATTTATGTGTTCCAGTTTGAGATCGTAAAGATAGAGGGCGACAGGCCGATTGTTCGCCTTAAAAAATTGGGGATCATTGGGTGACAGATAGATGGCAGTAATTTGCGTCGCAGTAATTAGGCCAGAGTTTTGCAACCGATAGTCTGTGGTGGTTTCTACGGTATTGAGATAGGCATCGGGGATGCCTCGAAACTGCTGCTGGGTAATTTCGGTGCTTAAAAATTCAGTTTCCCTAGGTGTTTCGGTCGCCCTTGCCGTCACGGTTGAAATGAGGGCTTGTTCGCTGTTGAGGCGAGTGAGTTGGCGGTTGGGATTGGTGGGGTCAACTTTCACTGTGAGAAACCCCTGTTTACCGAGATAGGCTTTGGCAATTTCTGTGCCGTTAAATTCTCGGTTAGCGACAATGGGGCGATCGCCCCCCAACAGTTTCGGTAGTGAAAAGGCCGGTTGCTCAAAAAATTGCTGCGGCTCAAATTTAACCGTAAAAACAATTGGCTGATCCGTCAATTGACGATTTTGCTCAAAGCCCGGCGTGACAATATCTGGGGCTAGCGGCGCAATCTGTTCGCGGAGGATACTAGTAACCTGCCATGTTCCTCCCATCCAGCTGGGATAAACCAAATCCGTCGCGCCCTGAACCGTCTCAACCGAGGGAAAGCGTGACCAATTTGGATAGCTACTGATGCGCGCTTGCAAACCTTCCGCCCCGGCGATCGCCCCAAAACTGCACCAGAGGCAAAAGACAAGACTAACAAATCGGCAAAATTTAGATATTTTAGTCGCACTCAGCAGCATAAAAAACTAGGGTATCTTGTCAAACAGAAAAAAGTCTGGGGGGACTATGGCAAAGAATTTCAAGGACGCTTATTCCCGCTTATTCCCTATTAAATAAAATATCTATATATGCTCAAAGCTTGATCACGGGAGAATTTAAGCCGTTAACACTTTACCGAATTCCATCGGAGTAGATCTACACTCTCCAGTAGCAAAAAAACAACAAACATTCAAAATCCCAGACAAAATAATCGCCTCCTGATGAAAACAAGACCCTTGATATTTAATTTTCAGCTTAATTTTCAGCAGTTGGTTTAATGGCAACTACGGCATAAGCGCCAAGATTCAGATATTTGATTGTCGAAGCTTGAATCTCTGCTGCCGTAATTTGATGGATACGATCAACATAGTTCAGTGCAGGCTCTAAAGAACCGAATAAAGACTGGTAATAACCATAGAGATTTGTGCGATCGCCGGGACGTTCATTACCAAAGATAAAGCGATTAGCCACCTGAGTTTTGACCCGCTCAATTTCCTGCCCTAGAACCGATTCACGCTGAATCATTTGGATATGAGCCAAGATAGCCGCTTCGACGGCGGGGATATTTTCAGCCGGTAATTTAGCAGAAATATAAATAATGCCCTGATGTTTTTGGGTAAAGTTACTCACACTAATCTGCGAGACCAGACCCCGTTGTTCTCGCAAATCTCGGTAGAGACGCGACACTTTCCCCTGACCTAAAATCATGGCCAGCAGATCGAGGGCATAGGTTTCCTCTAGATCCTTTAATCCCGGCACACGCCACATCATCACTAAACGCGCTTGCTGGATACTACTATCTTCATAGTCACGGCGGACAATTTCATCAAAGGAGTCCTCCGACTCTAAAGCGGCAAAAGTCGGCACTTCAGCGGTCAGCGCTTGAGGTTGATATAGTTCTTCAAAGGCCTCTGCCACCAACTCAATCAGGCGATCGCTTTCCAAATTTCCAGCAACAGCGGCAGTCATGCGATGGGGCTGATACCAAAACCCATGGAAATCACGCATCTGCTGGGGCTTTAATCCCTCAATCACCGATGCGGGGCCAAGGACAGGTCTACGGTAAGGCAATTGTTCAAACCCTGTTTCAATGGCTCGGAAATAAGTGCGGCGGCGGGGATTATCTTCTGAGCGGCGAATTTCTTCTAGGACAACATGACGTTCTCGCTCAAAGGCATCGTCGGGAATGCTGGGATTTAGTAATACATCTAGCTGTAAGGGAGCAAGCTCGGCAAAATCCTTGGGGGCACAGGTAATGTAGTAGTGGGTATATTCTTGGCTGGTTGCTGCATTGGTAACTGCGCCCTTGGCTTCAATGCGCTGCTCAAATTCACCGCTGGCAATGCGGGGAGTCCCTTTAAAAATCATGTGCTCAAGAAAATGAGCCATGCCGTTAATACTGTCGGCTTCGACGGCAGAGCCAATATTCATCCAGACATTAAGGCTGACAGCATCGACTGGAACCTGTTCCGCAACCACGGTTAAGCCATTGGGTAATGTTTTGATAGTTGGGGTATTGAGGCGTGGCGGGGAGACTAGGATAGAGGTCATGTGAAGAGCAGGTCTGTCTTTGCGGCTGATGGTTTTAGGTCTATTTACTTTAGCGCAATGTTGATAATCGAGTTTTTGCGGGTTTTCTTTGGGTGATCATTGGCTTTGGGGGTAACTGCAGCGAAACCTAAACAAGTTATTTTTTCTACCAAAAAGTTTTAATTTAGATACTCGGTGGCATCATGGCGATCGCCTTTACTCAATACCAAGTTCGGGGCATTGCTGGGCGTTTTTTGTGGCTTTTTTACAGCAGATAGCTTTAATCAGAAAATCCCCAAGCATTGTTTTTTGCTTAATTTTGCGGGGCATGTTGGGCTTCAGTCTGGTGATTGGACTTGAGGTTTTACTCAAAAAACTCAGTTTCTTTGTACCGATTTTTTGCCCTGCTGACTAGGGACGTTATGGGGCGATCGCCCCCTGCATTACAGAAGGTATACCGTGGCTATGGCGACGCATTCAGCCAGTAAAATAGAGAAATATCTATACCCAACTTTATGACCAGCGATATTCCCCTCACTCCAACAATTCCCATCGCACCTGCCGATTTCAAATCAGGCTTTGTGGCCTTACTGGGTCGCCCAAATGTTGGGAAATCAACATTAATGAATCAATTAGTTGGCCAAAAAATTGCCATTACATCACCCGTTGCGCAAACCACTCGCAATCGCCTAAGGGGGATTTTTACCAATGAGCGATCGCAAATTATTTTTGTTGACACACCGGGTATCCACAAACCCCACCACGAACTGGGCAAAATCCTCGTAAAAAATGCCCGTAGCACCGTTGGAGCAGTAGATTTAGTCGTTTTTATCGTTGATGGATCTGTTCCCCTTGGCAAAGGAGACCGCTTTATCGCAGATTTTCTCACCAAGACCCAAGCTTCTGTGATCCTCGGCGTGAATAAAATTGACCAGCGCCCCGAGAATAAGCCCCATATCCTCCAGTCCTATCAAGATTTAGCCTCAGAGAATCATTGGCAACTACAGGAATTTTCCGCGCTTCAAGGCGATCGCCTCCATAGTCTAGAAAATGCCCTGATTTCGTCCCTAGAGCCAGGCCCCTACTACTATCCCCCAGATCTAGTGACCGACCAGCCGGAACGATTCATTATGGCAGAACTCATCCGCGAACAAATTTTGCTCCACACCCGCCAAGAAGTGCCCCACTCTGTGGCGATCGCCATTGAGCAAGTCAAAGAATCACCAGAAATCACAGAAGTTCGTGCCGCCATTAACGTAGAACGCTCCTCCCAAAAAGGCATCCTGATTGGCAAAAAAGGCTCAATGCTCAAAACCATTGGCACCGCCGCCCGCCAACAAATTCAAAAGCTAATTGCCGGAAAAGTTTACCTAGAATTATTCGTCAAAGTGCAACCAAAATGGCGTCAATCCCGTGCCAGTCTAGCTGAACTAGGCTATAGCCTAGACGAAAGCTAACTCGTTTTAATTTTCAATATATGGCCAATAAAAAAACCTCGCTCAGCAAGGTTCTTGGTCATTTATAAACTTTTTTTGTCGGAGGCAATACTCATCAACTCCAGCAGAGGCGATCGCCCCGCATGCATGCCTTAAAGCAAAACACTAGCCATCACCATTTGACCGCAACTGAGGCGAAGGCTTCGGAGCACGAGGGCGACGCGATGAAGATGAACGACGACGGCCTTCACCACCCCTACCACGGGATCCACCAGAACGAGAGCCCCTCGAACTGTCATCACGACTACTACCATAAACATCCAGATAAACCTGATGATTTGTCTCAATAGCAGAAGTATCAAGAACGGTTTGAATGGCCTTTAAATTACGGCCGCCCCTACCGAAAACTTTACCTTTATCCTCTTGCTCAAAAGCCACACGCACCCAGACTTTTTCAGTGCTACTAAGCCTTTCACAATCAACCTTTAGAGAAGCTGGATCATCAACTAGAGGCTCTAGGAGAAACTTAACAATCTGCCCATAATCAGGGGCGAGCTGTGTAGAGGAATCGGAGGAATTAGGCATTAACTTGGTCAAATACTTTAGCTTTCTCTAGGATACTGCGAACCTTCTCGGTCGGCTGAGCACCAGTTTGAAGGCGCTTAACAATTGCAGGAACATTAAGGCGAGTCTCTTTTGTGCGGGGGTTGTAGAAACCAAGCTCTTCAAGAGGACGGCCATCACGACGGCTAGTGCTCTTCGCAGCAACAATACGATAACTAACTTCTCTCTTTTTGCCGAAACGCTTTAAACGTAGCTTTACCATTGGGATTTCTAAGGAATTTCTATAGTTACTAAAAATAGTGAATCTGACTAATTGACATCCTCTCCCAGCCGCCCTAGCGGGTATGCCGGGAGATTTCCCTGGGTCGCCCCAAAGATTTCCTGTTTCACTGCCAGTTGGCTAGACACCGTTACCGATGCCCCACTACCTCGACTCCACAGGCATTTTCTATTTCCCGTTGCCCACGGGTATTTATGACTTGAGCAGCCGCCACATCACAAGGCTTAACTGACCCGCAGTTGGCTCTGGCTGGAGTTCCCATGTCATGTTTAAGGATGTCTACATAATAACAAATATTGTGTAAACTGCTTACTTTGTTCATGCTTCGCCACACCACCAACCGAGCTTTCACCGATGGTCAGAGTACTACGAAGTTCTTCTGATAGCCAATATACAATCTAAGCATAAGCATCTAGGACTGTCAATTGAATGAAGCCTCAAAAAAAACGCCATCATTCCTTAGTAAAGGGCTTAAATTTCAAGGTTTGCAGCAAGCTTTTCCAGAATTGTTTATGATCAACGTTAATTATTGTTGAAGTTTTTTAAGAACCTTGACTACAGCACTTACTTCGCCGACTTCTATCCAGCAACAGTGGCATCGCCTTGAGCCGATTTGGCAGGGTGGTGTAGACCAAGTCCAAGCTGGCTTACCCCATAGTCAGTTAGCGCCTGCTTGGCAGATTTTATTATTGGGAGACGGCTCTCCGACAAGACACCTAGGGCTGCTGACGCGGGAAAAAATTGAAGTTGATGTTATTGACATGTCACCGATCGGTCAAGGTGATGATGGTGCACCGAGTTTGATTTCGGCTATTCCAACGCCCCATTTACGTCGCCAAGTGTGGTTGAGGACTGCTTCTGGTCAACGTCTTGCCTATGCTACATCTTGGTGGGATGCCAACCATGTGGATGATTATTTACAAAATCGTAGTCTGCCGATCTGGGAAAGTCTAACTCGTCTCCATACGGAATTGTATCGGGATATTCAAGGTCTTTATTATGGGCGATCGCCAGCACTCGAAACTGCATTTCAAGAGAAAGGGCCATTCTGGGGACGACATTATTTATTTTGGCATGACGGTAAACCTTTAACCCTCATTTATGAGGTCTTTTCACCCTATTTATCGAAATATCTTGGCTCAGTATAGTTTTTTTGAGTCAAGCCCTAAAGTTCGAACCAACAAAATTATTGTGGTGTAATTTTCCGGCACATAGTGCTCTTTCATATAAATATGATGCAAAAGAGTCGCCATATTTACTAGTCCACAGAAAATTTCAATTTCTTGTGGGTGGGGCGATCGCCAAGAATCACCAGCAATCCACAACTTTAACTTTTCAAAGATTAGGACAATCGCAATAATTTGGTAAAACCAACCAGAAGAAGCCCTACCAGTTAGCGACATTTTTCATCAATAGGACCAAGACTTTTTTCTTTGAATTGGACGAGCATCCATTGGATAAAAACGTTGAAAAGTTTCAATTTGTTCCTGAGAAAAAGTGACAGGCTCCGCCATCACAACCCAGTTCACATTTTCACTACAAGGAGGAGTTGTCAGAGAGCCGAGGTAAGTTGCATGGGCTAGGGATTTTGGTATGAAACCCTTTGGATTCAAGGCCAAATCACTACGACGACTTTCCCCTAAAGCGGGAATATTTTGCCAAATTTTATTCACCTCATAGCTTGCTTCTCCTATTTCAACCATCGAACCAATAATGGCCATCTCTCCTGCCCCATTGGTATGGACTAGATGGATTTCCATGGCAGCATGCTCACCATTAATGGTGTGTTCACTAGGTGTATGGAAGTGAAGTTGTAATAGCTCATAGGTTTCCTCGCCGATGGTTGCAGTACTTCCTTTTGGATAATTAACCTGAATCGAATGCCCGTTATTGACGACTTCAAATGTAGTGACAGCATAGTCAAGATCAAGGGGAGTTTGAGTCTTAAACTGTACTGCATCTAGATCAATCGGCGATTGCATTTCTCCGACTTCGCAGAGTTTGTATTCTTCCCTCAGTTTGCCCCAATTTTCTGGTGCACCCTCGCCACTATAATCCCAATCGGATGAGTAAGTTGCACCCTCTATTTCTGCTGGGACATCGGATGTTGGTATCAGGACTTCTTCTGGTGCTTCATTCTTGATGTCATTGAGGTCTGATGGGGTTGTGTTTTCTTCTAGTTCTGTCGATAGCCTAGTTTCGAGCTCTATAATTGCAGCTTTTTCGAGGGCATAGGCAACGGGCGTAAGGAAAGAGAGGCAGATCAACGCAAGGATGGCGATCGCCAGTATTTTTTTCATCATGGGAAGAAGCTTAAGGCTGGGTCGAGACCCTTTTCAAATTATGGAAAAGAGTTGGGTTAGGGGATAGGCAGAAATAAAAAACATACAAAATTTAGAGAGTCGGCATTGTTTTATTGAGGGTTAGCCAAATATGCAAGAGTCTCTTATTTGCCTCAGGAGTAATAGGAGATAGGCTAAGGGATCGCCAGTGACAAGTGTGGGGAATAAGTTGATCTTGATTTCTCAGCCAGCGCCACAATTGTATTGTGTTAAATGCTGCACGAATTTGAGTCACTTTAAATTGATCTGCCGTTACCGTCCCTTGTTGCAATTCAGTTAGGCAAGCCGTCATTGTTAAACGGTCATTTTCGGCAAACACAGCATAATGTCCAACGTTTAAATCATATTGCGTAATCGTTAAAAGGTTATCGCTATAATTTTTAAGATATTTTTTTAAATCACCATTCGAATGGGAGAATGTTGCGACCTTCAACGTTAAAATTTGATCCTGTTGGGTCAATAGCTGCTCTGTCCCACCTCGAAATTCACCTGAAATCAAACTAGTTATTTCGTTCTGCGTCAGTGATTTTTGAGCTATATTTTGCCAGTTTTCGATCTGTATTTTGCCATAATCCGCGATAGGAGACATTTGATTTGGGGTACTGGGAGCTAGCCACAACTTAAGGCTAAGAGCACATAAGGCCACTGTTTGTATGCCAAGCAGGTATGGATGCCATTTTTTTAGATATTTTGCCATCTCTGCACCTGCCATCCCCATAATGCTAAACAACCTAAACCCACCACACTAAAAATTAAAGAGCCAGTACCAAGGTGCCAGTAGTCAAAGGCTTTTTCATCTCCCAAAGAAACGAGCACGGCCATCATTGCCACCCTGAAGCCATTTAAAGTAAAACCAAGGGCGATCGCCCCGGTAATAAAACCAATAATTTTCAGCCTAGGTTGTGGATTTAACACTAGATAAATCAAACTAAAACCCACTAGCTGAAGCATTATTTTTAGGCCTGAGCAACCATGGTAAACCTCAATTGTTCCAGATCCTAAGCGAATTAAAGTACTAATCCTTTCCGCTTGCAAACCAGCAACTGTTAAAAATAAGTGGGCTAATTTTGTAGTCAGTAACGATAAGTCAATAACGACATAAACTATTTCCCAGGGAAATGCTAAAAATCCCAGTAAAAAAAAGCCTATGCTTAATTTCTGAAAACTCTGCCAACCGTAACAAAGTAAGCTCCAGCTAGTGAAGCCTAGTAGGGGCAATATGCGCAAAAAAGCTTCATCGTTGCTGTAATATAATGCTTTAAAAATTAGCCACAAACTAATGACAATACCTGTGGCGATCGCCCTAATATTAAACTTCACTTGCCTAAGAGGTTTTTCTGACTCCCACCAGCGATAGAGGAGCGTCAGGGTAAATAATCCTGCTGTCCCACCAATTTCTGGGCGATCGCTTTGCGACAATAAAGCAAACACAAAGCCAATGTAAGCCATCCCAAGTATCAGCGGCATATTTTGTTTAAGTTGTCGCGAAAATATATCCATCAGCTCCATCAATATCTATGGCGGGCAAAAAAAAACAAAAAAAAGAGCTATGAAAAATCCATAACTCCCAGACTAAATATATTTTTTCAAATATAGATCAGGTTAACCAAAATTAGACAAATGTTGATGGATTATAGATAATACATCTTCTATCCCACAAATCACCCGCCAACTCATCACTATATTTGGTGTGGACGAGCAAAATTACTCTTCACTAATCTGCTTCAGGTGAATGTGCTTATAGCCAATTTTAATTTCAAATTCATCACCGGGCTTTAGATTCATCTGATTAGTATAGGTCGAACCAATTACAATTTGACCATTCTTGTGCACACTAACGCGGTAAGTCGGTTCACGACCACGACCATCTTGACTACCACCCGGGTCTAAAGGAAGACCTTTTGCTTCAAGAACAGCATCGTAAAAACCAGTTAAATTAACTCGGGTTTGGCCATTTTTTGTAGTGCTGTAGCCGCAGAGTTTTGCTGTTTCACGACGGGGTAAATGGGATAGTTCTTTAACCTTACTCAGAAGCGCTTTCCCCTTTAAGGGAGTAGTTGCTGTTTCGCTCATAATTTCTAAGATTTTTTATGTTTTGCGTCGAATTTTTCTCAGTGACAAATTTATCACATATGTAAATATAACCGCAAAAAAAAGTTTTTGATCAAAAAAATCAAAAACTTTTTGAAAAAAGCCTTCATTATTTTTTTATAACTACTCAGTAAGACTGAAATTAATGTCAAGTTTATTGAAGTTTATTTCTTTAGGTTTAATCTTTTAGACGGGTATTTTAAACTAGAAACGAAAAGCATCATTGCAAAGTTAGGCAGTCTCGATGGATATCACGTTACAAATTCTCCGTCAGTCCCATAGAAATATTCCACCGGAATTAAAAGTCTATCGTCTCTCTGTACCTGAAAGCACCACGATTTTAGATTGTTTAAATCAGATTAAGTGGCAACAAGATGGGAGTCTTGCTTTTCGAAAAAATTGTCGTAATACCATTTGTGGTAGTTGCGCCATCACCATCAATGGTCGCTCTGCTCTAGCTTGTAAAGAAAATGTTGGCTCTGAGATAAAACGTCTGCAAGACATCGACCCTGATTCTCATAATGAGCCTGTTTTGGCGATCGCCCCCCTCAAAAATATGCCGATCATTAAAGATTTGGTCGTGGATATGCAGGGGTTTTGGGACAACCTTGAAAAAGTGGAACCCTACGTCAGTACCGCCTCACGGGCGATTCCGGAACGGGAATTTCTCCAGACACCAGCAGAAAGGGCACAACTTAACCAGACTGGCAATTGTATCCTATGTGGTGCCTGCTATTCCGAATGCAATGCAGTGGCCGTAAACCCCAAATTTGCTGGGCCCCATGCCCTAGCCAAAGCCCAACGCATGGTGGTAGATTCGCGAGATAATAACACGGATCAGCGGCTAGAAAACTACCATGATCCTGAGTTTGGGGTGTGGGCTTGTACCCGCTGCTACCAATGCAACTCCGTCTGCCCCCAAGAAGTCGCGCCCATGGATCAAATCACCCAAATCAAAGGCGCATTATTGCAGCAAAAAGATCCCAAAGAGCATCGGACGGTTCGTCATCGGAAAACATTAATTAATCTCGTGAAAGATGGCGGTTGGATCGATGAACGACGTTTTGCTTTTCTTGTGATGGGGTTGCAGGGAGTGAGTGAAATTTTTCCCCTCGGTTGGCGGATGCTTACCCATGGCAAGCTACCCATATCTTTTGAAGCCTCCCCAGGAGCAACGGAAGTGAAAGGTTTAATTGAGCAGGTGGAAAGCCTCATCGAATCTGGTTCTGATAATCCAGTAAAATAATGGTTCTAAAATAAATCTCTTCTAAAAAAATCTTAGATATAAATCCTATGGCAGCACAGGCAACGGCTTCGACTGGCACAGATGCAATTTTGCGTCAATCTATTGTTGGTTCCCGCCGCTTTAGTAACTTTCTCTGGGCAACGGTGTCGGCGATCGGCGGTATTGGTTTTCTCCTAGCAGGCCTATCGAGCTATTTTCATACTAATTTTCTGATTGTGAGCGATCCAAGCGCACTACAGTTTATTCCCCAGGGGGCAGCACTCACTTTCTACGGTGTGGCAGGTACATTACTTTCTGCCTATCTGTGGTTTATTGCTTTTCTGAATGTCGGCGGTGGCTACAACGAATTTAACAAAGAAACGGGTAAAGTCACCATTTTTCGTTATGGTTTTGTTGGTAAAAATCGCATTATCGATTTTAAATATGACCTTAGTGATATTTTGGCAATTCGCGCGGAGATCAAAGAAGGCTTAAATCCTCGCCGTGTACTTTATTTACGGGTCAAAAATAAGGGCGATATTCCTCTCACTCGTGTGGGGGAGCCTATTCCTCTGTCTGAACTGGAAAATCAAGGGGCTGAATTAGCCAGATTTTTAACGATTCCCCTCGAAGGACTCTAGATTTTTTCTATTTGCCTATGTTTTAAGTATGGTCATGGGAACTTTATGGTGTGATTGACACGTCGAGTTCCCTACTTTTTTGTTGAATTTTGTTGTGTTGAAATTTTCGGAGAAAAAAAGATCCCAATGAGACATCCGTGGCAAGTTTTTTGTATCGCTGTTTTGATCGGAAGTTTGACTTTAGTCGGCTGCGCGCCAACGAGTACACCGGACAGTGAATCTAGTACGACTGAGTCGACAACAACAACGGTTAATCCTTTTGATGACTATACGCCTCGTTTAGAGGGTATGGCTAAGGTTGAAATGGTCGTCAATGGACAATCTATTGTGATTGAGCTCAATGGCGAAGATGCTCCTATTACAGCGGGTAATTTTGCTGATTTGGTGGAGCGGGGGGTTTATGATGGTTTGGCTTTTCACCGGGTCATTCGCGATCCTGAGCCTTTTGTGGCGCAGGGTGGTGATCCTGTGGGGAAAGATCCTAGTGTGCCGATCGCCCAGCTTGGCCGTGGTGGCTATGTCGAGCCGGAAACGGGTGCTCGCCGGGATTTACCGTTAGAAATCAAGTTAGAGGGCAGTGAAGATCCTGTGTATGGTCGGGCTAGTCTTGATGGGAGTAAGGTAACGCTTAAGCATGAAAAGGGGACGATCGCCATGGCTCGCTCGCAGGCTCCAAATTCGGCATCGGCGCAGTTTTATTTCACCTTGGCTGAGTTGAGTTTCCTTGATGGTAATTATGCTGTTTTCGGCAAGGTTGTTGAAGGGATTGATGTGGTGGACAGTATTCAAATGGGCGATCGCATTGAATCTGCCAGATTAATTGAAGGTGCGGACAATCTCATTAAGTAATGATTTGCAATTAAGTCTTACTGCATTTTATGGATGTTCGTGAATTGCGCAATTTAAGGGAAATAGTCAGGGTAGTCTAAAGGGGATTACCCTTTTTTGTTGGGATAATTTAGGACATTGGGAAGATGGTGCGTGTTGTCGTCACTGGCATGGGTTTATGTTCGGGATTGGGTAATCTCAGCCAATCATGGCAGGCGCTACTGGCGGGAAAAACGGCAATTCGGCTACGGCAACCTTTTTCTGATTTACTGGTGATTCCGGTGGCGATGTTAGGGAAATATCCTCTGAATTTAGAGTCGTGGCGATCGCCGCTAGTTAACGATGTTCTAGTGGATGCTAAGTTAACAAAGCCCCTGAAAAATTGTGCGGTGGTGGTGGGGTCTAGTCGTGGTTTTCAAGGGAAAATTGAAGCAATCAATCAAAAATATCGCGGCGGCAATCAGCAACTATTAGAAGATTGGTTAGAACTTTTACCGCAACAGTTGGCGATCGCCACGGCTAGACAAATTGGCTCAGCGGGTTCTTTACTGGCACCGATGGGGGCTTGTACGACGGGACTTTGGGCACTGTGTCAGGGCTTTGAATTGTTACGGCGCGGTGACTGTGAGCGGGTCTTGGTGGGGGCGATCGAATCACCAATTACGCGATTGAGTATTGCGGGTTTCCAGAAAATGGGTGCAATGGCAACGCAGGGCTGTTTTCCCTTTGATAAAAATCGCGAGGGTTTAGTTCTGGGGGAAGGGGGCGCGATGTTAATGTTGGAAACTTTTACTTCAGCTCGGCGACGAAAGGCCAAAATTTATGGTGAAATTCTCGGCTGGAGTTTTACCTGTGATGCCTACCATGTCAGTGCGCCACAAAAAAGCCATTTACCAGCCCAACGGGCGATCGCCCAATGTTTAACGAGAGCGAATTTAACCCCAAACCAAGTTGATCACATTCATCCCCACGGCACAAGCACTAAACTTAATGACCAAGCTGAAGCCCAGATGATTGCAGAATTATTTCCTCACCGCCCGTGGGTGAGTGGCAGTAAAGGCGCAACGGGTCATAGTCTTGGGGCATCGGGGATTATGAGTGCGGCTTTTTCTTTAATGATGCTGCGATCGCAAACTCTATTTCCCTGTGTTGGTCTGAGAAATCCTGAGTTTGATCTAAATTTTGTCTGGCAATCTCAACCGGAAATAATTCACCATGCCCTTTGTCTAAGCTTTGGTTTCGGTGGACAAAATGGGGCGATCGCCCTGCGGTTTGAGGATGAATTTTTGGCAGGATAGGGAGGTTGGGGGACACAGGGATACGGGGACACGGAGACGCGGAGATAGAGAGACAAGATGGTTTTTAATGATGAGTTTTTTCTGTTCCCCCATTCTCCCACTCCCCCATTCGCCGTGTCCCTCTAACGCGTCACTCCACAAGGGGCGATCGCCGAAATTCTTCCCCTTCAATAAAAGTGTGCACTTGCCAATCTGGTTGAGTTGCCGGGTAATCAAGTCGATAATGTCCACCACGACTTTCGGTGCGCCAAGCTGCACTTTTAAGGATTAGCCATGCGACATCAGCAAGGTTACAGGTCTCAGCGTAGAGACGAAGCTCGGTTTCCGCGTCGGGGTGTTCAAATTCAATGGTGGTATCTTCCCGAAGCTGTAAAAATTGCGCCAAAGCCATTTCCTGTAATTGATCTCGCCAATGTGAAACTTGGGCGATCGCCTCATCTAGAGTTTGTTGATGCCGACAAATCCCTGCACTTTGCCACAGTAAAAACGGTAAATCTGCCCGAATAGTTTGGACTTTCACCGTTTCCCGCCGCCAATGTTCCGCGACCACTTTTGGTGAAATATTTTCTTCCGGGGCATCAGGATTTGGAGGGTCAAACTGGTGGAGCTGCGCCGCAAAAACTAAACATTCCAATAAAGAATTACTGGCTAAACGATTTGCACCATGAACACCCGTACTAGACGTTTCGCCAATGGCATACAAACCGGAAATTGACGTTTCACAGGTCGCCTTAGTTTTAATGCCCCCCATCCAATAGTGGGCAGCAGGCGCGACTGGAATCGGCTCTGAAAAAACATCAACGCCCCACTCGGCACACATTCGAATAATATTCGGAAAGCGTCGCCGGATTTCCTCCTCTGGAATAACGCTCAAATCGAGATATACGTGAGCATTTGCCGGATCACCCGCATTTTCAGCAAGGTAACTAAATATCGCTCGACTCACCACATCCCGCGGCGCTAATTCACCGTCTGGATGGTAGCCAAAGACAAAGCGATCGCCGTTAAAACCAAGAAGATGTGCCCCTTCGCCCCGCACTGCCTCACTAATTAAAAAGCGCGGCGCACCGGGTTTGGTTAAAGCGGTTGGGTGAAACTGAAAAAATTCCAGATCCCGCAACTGTGCCCCTAGTCGCCACGCCAAGGCAACCCCATCCCCCGTGCTCACGGTCGGATTTGTCGTTTGGGCAAAGACTTGACCGCCACCACCCGTCGCTAAAATTACTGCCCCAGAACTAAGCCAATGAATGCAACCATCATATAAAACGCTCACGCCACAACATCTACCTGTTTGATCACGGCGCAACTGCAGCGCAAAAGCTTGGGAAACGACATGAATATTTGGACGCTCTAAAACTTTTTCGATCAGCGTGGTGATAATCGCTTTCCCGGTGGTGTCCTTTGAGTGCAAAACCCTTGGTCGGGAATGGGCAGCTTCTAAGGTCATGGCAAGTTCACCATTTTTACGGTCAAAGTCCACCCCCATATCCACAAGGTGATGGATTGCTGCCTTCGCATTATTGACAAGAAAACTAACCGCTGCGGGATCACAGAGTCCAGCTCCGGCTTTAATGGTGTCGGTAAAGTGTAAATCTGGGGAATCGGTCGGGGCGATCGCCGCTGCAATACCACCCTGTGCCCACTTACTTGATCCTGTCCGTAACTTTGCCTTCGTGATCAAACCCACTCGTAAATGACTGGGCAACGACAAAGCAGCATACAAGCCCGCCGCCCCACTGCCAATCACCACAACGTCAAATTGCTTCGGTAAATTCGTCTCACTGGTCATTGGTTTCGGGGGCGGTAGGACAATTGTGGGTCGTAAATTTTAATCACTATAGCCTTAAAGTTCCGTTAATGCCCCTTCCCTATCAGGTATCAGGTATCAGTTATCAGGTATCAGTTATCAGACATCATTGAAGTGATGAACAACTTTCAACTTCAAAGATTGTGCCAATCATGGCGATCGACATTGCATCCTCAAGCACCCTGCCCGTAACCTTCACTTCAGTATCCGGTTGCTGACAGTCCGATGGTAAATTTCGTAACTCATACACCTGACCATCAGTGGCTGCTAGTGCCCATACACCAATCCCAACATCGCGCTTTTCAATTTTTCCAGTTAATTCAGTCATATCTAATAACAGTCCATCATTTTCTGTGCGTTACGCTGCGCTAACACACGCTACTTTTTCTAAAATTTGGTGTCTACAAAAAGGCGATCGCCACAGTCACGACAACCGCCTCTTTTCTTAAATTAAACAGTCTGCACAACCTGACGCAAACCCTCGCGAATAAACGATTCAACCAACTCCACATCCTCCGTACTGCCGAGAATCGCAGGCGTTCTTTGATGCAGCATTGTTGGCACAAAATCCAGTAATGGTTGCGTACCTGTGCTCGCCTTACCACCAGCCTGTTCAATTAGCCAAGCCAACGGCGCTGTTTCATACAGTAACCGTAATTTTCCTTCCGGTTTTTTCTGCGTACCGGGATATAAAAAGACACCACCTTGGGTCAAAATTCGGTGTAAATCTCCCACCAAAGCGCCACTATAACGGGCAGTATAACCATCATGGCGGTGCATATAACGGATATATTCGCGAATCGAATCCTCCCACTGCCAGAAGTTCCCCTCATTAACGCTGTAAATTTTGCCATGGCTCGGCATCACAATATTCTCTTCAGCAAGGATAAACTCCCCTAAACTTGGGTCAAGAATAAAAGAATGTACTCCTTTACCAATGGAATAGACCAACATTGTCGAGGGACCATAGAGAATGTAGCCCGCCGCCAACTGTTTATGGCCATCTTGCAATAAATCCTCTGCTTCGCCGTTAAGGTCTTCCCCCTCCTGTTGCCGAATCGAAAAAATAGAGCCGACATTGAGATTAATATCAACATTAGAAGAACCATCAATGGGATCATAAAGCAGCGTATAACGACCAACGGGACAATTTTCAGGAATATAGTAGGGCTTCTCCATCTCTTCAGAAGCAAGCCGACAAACTAAACCACTCTGTTTAAAGACGGAAATAAAGACATCATTGGCGTAGACATCCATCTTTTTGACCGATTCACCTTGGACATTTTCTTCTCCCGTAAAGCCAAGGACACCTTCCATCAAACCAGCACGACTCAGACGGCGGGCAATGAGTTTTCCCGCAAGGGCAATACGATTCATAATGGCACTGATATCCTGTGCCTCCGCCTCAAAGCTTTGGAGTTGCTGTAGAACGTGGCGCGAGAGGGTCGTACAATCGCGGTCTAAAGTTGGACTTTCAACGAAGCTAGCTGATGACGCTACCATATATTTTCTTTTCTCTTTCTATGTCTGCACTTCTTATGGTAGCGAGGCTCTTTAGGGATCAACTTTGCCAACAGTATTAATTAACAGTTGCGATGGATTAATGAATGTTTAAAAAGTAGCAAAACCTACCAGAAGTGTGAGACTCATTTTTCTTTGGTTGATTTTTTCAGGGTCAAAAGACCTATTTCTAATGGTAGATATCCCAAAATATAAAAACTATCTTTAATTCTGTTAGTAAAGAGGCATTTTCTTTAACGGCGCTAATTTTCTAGAAAGTGTTTTGCTGCAGTAGTACCTGAGGCGATCGCCCCTTCGATACCATTCCCTAAACACCAGTCCCCACAGAGGATGAGCGGTAAAGTTGTGGGCAGAGCAAGATGATTATCACCTAAGGTAGCTTTGGTTAGGGCATAGCGCCAACGGTGAATTTGATGCCAACTTGGCTGGGATAAATTGAAGAGAGCTTGCAGTTTTGTGATGAGTATTTGTGCTGCTGGTTCGAGATCATTGGTGTCGAGATATTGTTTTGTAAAAGTTGCGTTTGTTTGAACCACAAGGGTTGGTGTTCGAGGCGATCGCTTTTGTCCATCTAATATAATCTTTTTAAAGATAGGGTGATTGTCTAAGCGTAGTTCTTGCCATGGAAAATTTAGCTCTAATGCTTCAAAGCCAAGCATTAACGATAGGGCAGCCTCGTAGGAAATAGCTTTTAGGCGATCGCCAATTTCTGTTGTTATAAAATCTTTTACTAATGGTAAAGCTTGGGGACAGGGAATCGCTAAAATCAACGCTTCTGTAATTACAACTTCACCATTTTTAAAGGCAAGTTCCCAATGGTTAGATTTCTGACTAATTTTTTCTAGGTGATAGGAACGATTAAGGGTTAGGTCACGGGCTAAATATTTGGCGATCGCCGTCATCCCATCAGGAGCCATCAAAGAAATTTTTGTTTCTAAAGCCTGCAAATCCTTAATGTTATTAAAATTTGTACGGGCAATCTGCCAAGGTTTAAGAAGGTTTTCTGCGATTAATTCTTCTGTTAATTGTTGGGTGCGATCGCCTTGAATTTGCCAACTGGGTAAACCGTGATCAAAACGAGTTTCAAAGCCTCGACGGGTCGCTAAACGTCCGCCAACCCCACGGGATTTGTCAAAAAGAGCCACATTTAAGCCCTGTTTTTGACATTGTACAGCAGCTGAAATTCCAGCTAAACCAACGCCAACAACCGCAACATTCAACATAATTACAAAAAACTTAAGTAAAAAAAATATGCAACCTGCCATATCCCAACACAAACCGCCTTACATTACCCTTCACCCAAACAAAATACTTCAGCCAAAGATATACCAAAGCCATCAAAGTCTAGACATCAGATAAACTTTAAAACCTTAATCCTATCGAGGTTTAACATGTTAAATCCCCACCCCTCTTATCGACCATGACTACAGTAAAACACTTCAAAAAAAACACTTTTCAAACCCAAAGAAAACAGCCTAAAGCTCCCAGACTAGGAATAAAATTAACCAACAAACTATGATGTTCTGCTCATTTTTTCCACACTGTACCCTCCCCTATGCCACAAAAAATATCCCACATAAAAAAGCTCAGAAAGTCATCTCTCGACATTCTAAGCCTCCGTAAAACTATTCTAATTTTCTGCGTCAGCTAATTTTACTTTTTGGGAGCAACCATTTCTTTAAACTGTTTCCCGGCAGAAAAGGCAGGTACAACAGTTGCAGGGATTTGCATTTTCTCATTTGTCTTGGGGTTACGTCCTTCTCTTGCTTTACGCTGACGAGGCTCGAAAGAACCAAAACCAACAAGGGTCACTTTTTCGCCATTGGCGACAGCTTCCATGATTGCTTCTACGGTAGCGCTAACGACAGTATCTGCTTGTTTTTTGCTGATACTTGCTTTAGATGCGACCAAATCAACTAATTCGCCCTTATTCATTAAGAATCTCCTAAATATTCAGTGATTGTGAGCAGTATATGTAAAAAACCCGGGTAAAACAAGAACTCTGCTGGAGCATTCGGAACGACAATCGGCCCAAAGACAGCGATTCTAAGGTTTTCCTGCATCATTCTAAGCGCTCTTTAGGGAAAAAGGATCGCTGAAAGCATTAATTTACATAGATTTCAACAATTTTTTTGTTTCAAAACTTTAAATCTCACCTTTTCTAGGGAAAATTTCTCCTTTAGATAGAGGACAAAGGCGGAAAAAATCTACGAAATGCTTAGTTTTTCTGGGATGTAAGGTTGTCGAAGGGTGATAGCACCTTTGAAGGGATGGCAATTTTGGGCTTGAGATAAAGATTGTCCAGTAGCACTGCAGCGCCAGCAACCCAAGGGGGAACAATCACAGCTCCTAAAATACCGAGTACTTGTGCGCCTCCGAGGACGGCAAGTAGCTGGTAGAGGGGATTAACTTTTACGGACGAGCCAACGAGTAATGGGTCAAGAACGTAGGTTTCGAGATTTTGAATCATCAAAAATAGTAGGAATACCCATAAAAATGTCCAGCCACCTTGGGCGATCGCCACAATGAGCGCGGGAATAGCCCCTAAAACTGGCCCAAAAAATGGAATCAAGTTTGTGCCACCGGCAATCACCCCTAAACCTAAAGCTAAATCAGAAATACCCAATAACCGTAGTCCAATCGTAATGACAACCCCCAAAATGCTAGACACTAAAATACGGCCTTGAATATAACCGCCCATACGTTCACTCATCAGCGGAACCTGTGCGAGTAAAAGCTTATCCCAGGGTTCTGGAAATAGACTTGTAAATCCAGCCAGTAATTTATCAGAGCCAGACAACATATAGCCGGAAAGGAAAAAGGCCAAGATCAAACTTAGTAAGCCACCGATCACACCACGGGTAATGCCATAGGAACGAATTAACACTTCCTGGGACGATTTGAAGGCCCAAGAGGTTAGGGACTGGAGATCAAAGAGTTGGTTGAGCTGATTCAGCATATCTGGCTCAGTCATACCGAGACGAACAAGCAGGGACTGGGCTAAAACCCCAAGAATTTCTAGATAAAGCGGTAATTTGCGCACCAGTTTCTGGATCTGGTCAACCACCGTTGGCCCCACCAGTAGGACAGCGCCAGTCAAAACAGAGATTAAGCCGAGGTATACGCCTATCACAGCGAGCCAGCGCGGTACTCGGAAGGATTCTGCTGTGCGGATCACTGGGGCAAGGGTAGCGGCAATAACGACGGCAATCATGAGCACCACAAGGAGGCTGCGTAATTGCCACAGGAGAAACAGCAACAATACTGAACCGACGATGAGCAGTAAGGTCGAAAGGGAAACGGTAACTTTCCGTTCAGACATAGGGATTTTAGGGAAGGGACAGTGGTGATTTGAGGGTCATTTTAGCCCCTTTAAACGAAGACATCCGTAACTTCCGTGATTGTTTTCGAACAGTATATGGGAGCTGATGATATCTAACGCCAAGGGGCTAGAAATATTAGGTTTTATTGTCTTGAAAATGAATCACTTTTACGTCCGCTAAGGGAGGGATTCTTTTCTAAGGATATTTTCTAAATGGTTTAGGTGGCAGCACGGTTGGAGCCGATGACTTCTGCAAAGGCATAGTTTGGTGCGGCAAGGACAAAGACGGTGCTGGGCAAGGGCTGTATCCGTTCTTGGAGGGTTATGTAATACTGCATAAAATCTGGATGTTCGGTTGGGCGAGCCATGCCTAAAAAGACAAGGTCTGCATGGGCTGAGGATTCGTGTAAAATCTGGTCGAACGGGCGATCGCCGGCAATAATGACAATGGGTTCTGCCTTAATCCGGGAAACAGAAATCAATTCTTCAAGGTTTTGTCTGGCGGCCTGGGCGGCTGCTTCATCCTGGACAACCAGCTTGAGATAAATTTGAGCATTGCGCCATTCGATGTCGGTGCGCAATAAATACGCCAACATCAACATCAAACCTCCATTTGTTTGGATACCGCCCCACCAAATATCAATACGCCTGCGTTGGCCGAAAATAAACTGGGGATTTTCCCGGAAAATCACGACATTACGTTCAGCAATATGAATATCTTCGATGAGCTGACAATAGGTTTTAATGCGTTCTGGCGATTCACTGGCTCCAAGCAAAATTGTATTGGGAACCAAATCACCAAGGCCGTAGGTTTCGATGAGATTCATCGCCCCATCAAAGGGATCCTCGGCAGTACTCACCCGCACTAAGGCTCGAATACCGCGCTTACTGATGTAGTCACGAATTGTTGTTTCGAGCTTTAGCTGTTGGCCCGCATCACGGGAGCCTGTGGGCAAAATACTAGCAACGGTCATGAGGGCGCGGTTGTGACTAAAGGCATCGGCAAGCTCAATGAGTGACCACCTTTTTCGGGGTGCACCGGACAAGACTAAAAGGTGAGGACGCCAATTTTTACTATCATCAGATCCTAAAACTTGGTAGATCGCCTTACTAATAAGGGCCATCCATAGACCCCGACGGACATCGCCCCAGGCGGTTTCAATTTCGCGGCGCTGTAGCCAAATGTAAATACAAAGTACGATCAGGGCTGCAACCACGGTGGCGATCGCATTGATCAAAAACATCACGCCCAAACAGCCGATCGCCCCCAGTAGAGATAGCGCCCAATGCACCCTAAAGGTGGGCCGGAACGAAGGGCTTTGCAAAAAAGTTTCGATGCCCGCTGACACATTCAGAACGAAGTAGGTCGTCAAAAAGAACATGGTCAATACTGGGGCAATTAGGTTTAAATCCCCAATACAAACAGCGGCGATCGCCACCCCAAGAGTCGCAATAGTGCCCATACGCGGCTCATCATCACGACCACTACCAGTACCGAGAAAACCAAGCCAAGGCGGCAACACACCATCCCTTGCCAATGCCTGCAATACCCTAGGCGCACCAAGGATACTACCAATCGCACTACTCAGAGTCGCACCCCAAACACCCAGCAAAATAGCTGGTGCCCACAGTGACAACCGCTGCATGACGAGGGGATCATCAATTAAACTGGCCGTATCTCCCCGCTGAAAGAGAAAGAGCGGAATCACCATATAGATCACATAGCCCGTCGCCACCGCCGCAAGGGTTCCCGTCGGAATGGACTTCACCGGATCCTTTAGATCACCCGACATATTAACGCCCGACATAATACCAGTAACCGCCGGAAAAAAGACCGCAAATACTGTCCAAAAAGGAATCGGCGTTGCCGCACTAGAACCCCACATGGCAACATCGCCAGCTTCTACCAGCGGTTTACCCAAGAAGAACGACAGCAAAGACAAAACGATCGCCGCCATGATGAAATACTGAGCTTTAATGGCAATACTGGCAGAGGTTAAAGCTAAAACGCCCACCAAAATAGTCACGATTAAAGCAACATAAAGCTGGCTCAGATTCGGGAAAACCTGCACCACACTTTCCGCAAAACCAATGGTGTAGAGTGCCACAGAAAAAGCCTGGGCAAAATATAGAGGAATGCCCACAGCTCCACCGGTTTCCAGACCCAGAGAGCGACTAATCATATAGTAAGCCCCTCCCACCCGCACGACTTTATCCGTGGCGATCGCACAGATAGATAGCGCCGTCAGAAAAGTAATGACATTAGCAAGGGTAACGATGGCAAGGGTTCCCAGCAAACCCGCATTCCCCACTACCCAGCCAAAACGGAGGTACATAATGACCCCCAAAATCGTCAAAATAGAAGGAGTATAAACCCCCCCAAACATCCCTAAACCGGATTTTTCTTGGGCATTAGTCATAAAATAAGCTAGTTTTGTTGCTTTTCTTCCAAAATACTCCCATAGAACGCCGATGTCGTCAGGATCAAGGATGATATTATGACTAGTTTTGTGATCACTTTAAGTGACTTCAATTAACTTGATCGGTAAAACCACACGGAAGGCTGTTCCCTGATTTGGTTGTGACTCCATATCAATTCTGCCTTGGTGTTTTTCGACAATTTGGTAAACAATCGATAACCCTAAACCTGTGCCTTTGCCAATGGGTTTTGTGGTGAAAAATGGGTCAAAAATTTTGTGGCGTATTGACAGATCAAAGCCTGAACCATTGTCGGCGATCGCCACACAAACATATTTTTCATCCATAACCTGTGTACTCAAAGTTAATTTTGGTTTAAAGTCCTTATCTTGCTGCTTGCGTTCTTCCATAGCATCAATAGCATTCGTCATCAAATTCATCCAAATCTGATTAAGCTGTGCCGGATAACAATTGACGAGCGGCAAATCGCCATAATTTTTGACCACCTCGACATGGTTTTTAAGGCGACTATTGAGAATCGTTAAAGTACTTTCAATACCTTCTGTTAAGTCCGTTGCTTTAATATCAGCTTCGTCTAATCGTGAAAAATTCCGTAGGGATAACACCATTTCCCGAATGCGATCAGACCCCATTTTCATGGAGGTTAAAATCTTGGGCATATCCCCTTTCAAAAACTCTAAGTCAATATCTTCCATCAGTTCGGCGATCGCCCCATCATCTTGGGGATACTGCGCCTCATAAAGCGCCACCAACTCCATTAAGTCCTCAAAATGCTGTTGCAGATGAATCACATTACCGTGGATGAAATTCACCGGATTATTAATCTCATGGGCAATACCCGCCACCATTTGCCCCAACGAGGACATTTTTTCCGTTTGGATCAATTGCGTTTGCGTCTCCTTCAGGGAAACAAATGCTTCTTGTAATTCTTGATTTTTTTTGAGTAGCAGATGTTCTGAATCCCTAAGGGCATAGGCCGTTTCTTCTTGCTCTTGGATTTTTAAATTTAGATTACGATTCACAAGATCAACTTTTTTATAGGTGTAATAGTAGTCACAAATTAAGCCCGCTAAAGGCACAAGATAAGCAATAATTTTTAGAAAATGAGCCACATTAAAATGATGGTCAAACAACGCCGTAGACCCAAACGACATGTGAATTTGCGTCATGACATTGGGAATGGTGCTGATAATTAGAGAGTGGGCAAAAATACTCGGATAGCTCTTATTAAAGCGAGGATAAATAAACAGCCCAGCAAAGACAAATAAAACGAGAGGTGTAACGTCCCAAGGTCTTGTAAATAATGCGTCGGGATAGGTCGTTCTCGGCAAATTTTGGCTCGTTGCAGCGAGATCAATCACCCCATAGGATAACAAGCCAAAGACAAGACTAATGCCTAAAACAAGATAAATGCTCTTTTTCCATTTTTTGGGTTTTAGAAGGAGGAAAATGCTTACTCCCATTAGGGTTAAAAGCACATTTGCCATCCGACAAATCGCCCAAGTAAAGGGGATTAGATCTTGATTATCGGCGACAGCTTCAACGAGACGATCCGCCGCAAGGGTGTGAAATGCATCCATTACTCCGGCGCATAGTAGGGCAACACCGATCACTGGAGTGGTGACATCCTGTCGGAGGCGGAAATGAATAAAAGCGAGTACGACAGTGAAAATCGCGGTACAAAAGGCGCTCCACTCAAGGATGGTATGGGTAAAGCTACCACTGAGGGTTTCATACAAAACATCAATGGGTGTCGCAGCAGTATAGGTTTCTGGCGCAAAGGGGAGCTGGTAGGAGGCAAAATCTGCGCCGATCAGATTGAGGCACAGGGGCAAAAGACAGATGAACCAGACCGCCCAAACAAGGGATTTTGGCAGTCTTACCTGTTGTGTTTTGGGATCAACTGGAGGTATGGCGAACCAGTCACCTAGGCCGAAGGGACGAATATTTTGATGTTTATTCTGGTGGGGCGCTTCTATCGGCATGGGGCCTGTTTCTAGGGAATGAAAGAGAGCTGGCGATCGCCATAGTGAAGGAGTTGTTCGATGCCATCAAGGCGATGCTGCCAAACTTCGGCTTGATAAGGGTTCTGCTTAGCGTAGGTTTCAAGGTGAGGTTGAAAGGCCTGTCGAAAATCAACCCAGTAGCTCTGAGTTAATAGTAGGTTTTTTTTATTAAAATTTTGTTGGCTTTGCTGCAAATTACGAATAAATACTGTGGCGGCTGCTTCCCACGGGGTCTCGACAAAGCTGAGGGACCATTCCTGTTGTAGGGTTTGGAAACGCTGGGCGATCGCCTGTAACGGTTCACGGTGGGGCAACACAGCAGGCCTAGTACCGAGGGACTCAACAACATCAGCATTGAGGTTAGAGGCAGCAAAAAAAGCGTTACCAGCGGTAGGTAACTGTCGTAATAATTCGCGCTGATCTAGAGCCAGTCCGGACTCTAAGTCTAATAATCGAATACTGGGCACAAGCAACGTGCTGCGTTGGGGAAATGAGCGGAGTAAATTCTCGGTTAGTTCTGCTAAGGCTGGAGCATTGTTGGCATAGGTCATGGGTACGAGGAGATCGAGGTCACCGTTTTCGATCCAAGCCTCCCAGTTTTGTTGGATTTGTTCGAGGCGTTGGGTGCGGGGTAGGGCAAAAACGGCAGCGGATAGGGTTAAGTCTGGTCGCTGTTGCTTTAGGGTGCGACTGGCTTTCTCGACAAACTGGTCTACTTGTTCCACTCGAAAATCTTGCCATGCTTGCCAGTGGCGATCGCCAACTTGTAATAGGGTCGGATCACGATAACCATTGCGCCGAAACTTTTCCCGTCCAGCATCCCCAAACCCATACACTTCATTGCGAGTGACCTCATGGAAAGGGTAGCGAATATAATCAAACTGGATACCGTCAACGTCATACTTTGTCGCAATTTCCGTCAGTAAATCGATGAGATAGGCCTGCACTTCAGGATGAGCGGGATCAAAAAACGCCTTACGACTACGGTAATGGAACGGCTCACCCCGGCGATCGCCCGCTACCCAGTCTGGATTTTTACTCAACACAGGCCCCAAATAATACCGAGGCTGACCCATAATTTCGTTATGGCGTTGGTTCGCTGCGGCAAAAATCCAACTCCAAGCATGCAATTCCATCCCACGAGCATGGGCAAGTTTAACGCCGCTGGCGAGGGCATCCCAACCCTTTAAAGCCGGATTTTGTTCTGGCGCAACAGTACTCGGAAAAATCGGGTAGCTAGCATTTACCGTTTCCATAAATACGACATTCATGCCGGCCTGGGCAAAACGATCAAACACCTTTGCTAAACCAACTTCATTTTTTGCCGCTACAATTGCGCCACGATCTAACCAAATGGCGCGAATTTCCGATGTTTCCGTCGGTGTTTGCTGTTGGTGAGCCGTACCGACTAATTGACCGATGTCCCGCGCCTCAGCCGTCGCTAAGGCAAATTCCCTTGCTTCCACAAAATAGTAATAGGTATCAATTTTGCGCTGGATTTTGTCGAGAAAATCTTGATGGGCCGCCTCATTCATTTTGTGGGCATCGGCGCTGTTGTGTCCTAAAGTCTGTTGGGCTTGGTAGGTGAGTTGACTGCTCTGCCAACGGTATTTCATGGTTTCCAGCCCTTGGCCGAGGCGCATAAACTCTTGGGGAATCGGCTCGTAACGTAGCGGTAGCTGTATGTCTGCGCTGTAGACGCTATTCGGTAAAATATCCTGCTCTGACCACTGGGGCTGGGCGATCGCCCTTTCAGAGGTATCACCGAGGCAAACTATCGACACCAAACCCAACACCCCAAATCTTCCTAACCACCATTGCCAGCCCATACAGTTGAGATTGTGACGTGAATTTTTCCCATCATAATCGACAATCGTTCGCAAAATCCTTCCTAAGGTTACGGCGATCGCCAAGAAAACTGACGTATAGTAAAAACGATTCGCTCACAATTCCGCACAGTAGGCTATCAATGGTTTTCTCCCTTACCAAAAGCAGCTCCCGTCAACGAGAAATTATTGAAGTTGTCCTCGGCAATGGCTGGGATTTCATGAAAAGCTTACTGACCGGTGGCAAAGCCGATAAACCACAAATCCCCCCCCCAGAAGTTTTTCGCAATATTCTCGTCGAATTAGGCCCCTTTTACGTCAAGCTCGGCCAACTACTGAGTACCCGACCGGATTTGCTACCGCCCAAGTACATCGAAACCCTCACCGACCTCCAGGCCAACGTGCCCACAGTACCTTGGTTTGAGATCGAACAAACCCTGAGCCAAGAGCTCAGTAGACCCCTCAGCGAAATTTTCCAAGAAATTAATCCCAATCCCGTCGCCGCAGGATCCATTGCCCAAATTCATCGCGCTGTCCTCAAAGATGGTAGAGCCGTTGCCCTCAAGGTTCAACGTCCCGGTATTGATCAGATTGTGGCTCAGGATATTGTACTGATCAAAGGAATCGCCGAACTCGCTGCCCTCACAGAAATTGGTCAAGATTACGATGTGGTGGCCCTAGCAAAGGATTTCACCCAAGCTGTTAAAGCCGAATTAGACTTCCGGACAGAGGCAGGCTATACCGATCAACTGCGACGCAACCTCGCAAAAAGTCGCTGGTTTGATCAACAAAAGCTGACGATCCCTGAAATTAACTGGGATTTGACGACCCGCAAACTTTTGGTGATGGAATGGCTCGACGGCAAACCTTTATTAGAAGGAGATATTCCTTCAAAAAAACAACGGCAAGCGATCAGCACCATTTTGTTTCGCGCTTTTTTCCAACAAATTTTTGTTGATGGTTTTTTCCACGCAGACCCTCACCCGGGGAATATTTTTTATTTAGATAACGGTCGTGTGGCGCTGATTGATTGCGGCATGGTGGGGCGTTTAGACCCTCGCACCCAAAAGCTTCTGACGGAAATGTTATTGGCGATCGTTGATATTGATGCCCAAAGCTGTGCCCAGCTAACTTTAGAGCTGTCGGAAGAATCGCCGAATGTTAATATTTCTCGGCTCGAAGCCAACTATGACAAACTTTTGCGGAAATATTATGACCAGAGTTTAGTGCAGCTCAATTTTAGTGAGGTAATCTATGAAATTCTGCAAGTTGCGCGCAAGAATAAAGTTAAACTTCCGGGGAATTTAGGGTTATATGCCAAGAGCTTAGCGAATCTTGAGGGGGTAGCTCGCAATTTCAACCCAGAGGTGAATCTGCTCGATGAAATTAAGCCGCTCATTACGGATATTTTCCGGCGACAGTTGATTGGGGATACTCCTTTTCAGACGATGTTTCGCACGGTTTTAGATCTTAAAACGATGTCCCTGCGATCGCCGCGTCAGGTGGATGTCATTTTAGATCGCCTCAGTTCGGAAACCTTGCAGTGGAATCTGCGCATTAAAGATTTTGACGGGTTGCGCCGTAGCATCGACGATTCGGCAAATCGTTTGTCCTTTAGTATTGTGGTCGGTTCGCTGATCATGGGGGCGGCGATCGTTAGCACTTCACCAAATCGCCAAGTTTTAATTCTGAACGACATTTTATTTGCCTTTGCCACATTATTAGGGCTGTGGCTAATCATTAGTATTTTGCGATCGGGACGTTTGAAATAGGCCGAAATAAATGATCTCCATAGGGGGGCAATCCATCGCAAAAGCCCATTAAAGTGATGAAATTACTAAACCGAAGCGCTACCAGTCTTACCGCTCAGCGGATACTATAGAAACGGTCTCATGATTTTATTCAGCCGTCTGCCGAATTCATCTCCCAGAAATCGTTATGCTCTCTACTCTCCTCGCCGATTTTCGCATTATTTTTGAGAGAGATCCCGCCGCCCGAAATTGGCTTGAGGTCTTATTTTGCTATCCCGGATTACAGGCATTATTATTCCACCGTATTTCCCATGCCCTCTTTAAATTAGGTATCCCGTTTTTCCCCCGCTTTCTTTCCCACATTGCGCGATTCCTCACGGGCATTGAAATTCACCCCGGTGCTCAAATCGGTCATGGCGTTTTTATTGACCATGGTATGGGGGTTGTCATTGGTGAAACGGCGATCGTTGGTGATTATTGCTTGATTTATCAAGGGGTAACCCTAGGGGGAACAGGTAAAGAAAGCGGCAAACGTCACCCGACCCTCGGTGAAAATGTTGTTGTCGGTGGTGGCGCAAAGGTTTTAGGGAATCTAGAAATTGGCAATAACGTGCGTATCGGCGCGGGTTCGGTCGTCTTGCGTAATGTACCGTCCGACTGCACGGTTGTCGGTATTCCCGGCCGCATCGTCTATCGTTCTGGCGTGAAGGTGAGTCCCCTTGAACATGGCAGTTTACCCGACTCTGAAGCAACTGTTATTCGAGCTTTGGTCGACCGCATTGAGGCCCTTGAAGAACAACTACAAAATATTCAAGAGCAGTCTACTGATGCGATTACGGTGAAGGTTGTTGCGCCAGTGGCTGATGGAAGTCGCAGTAATGCCTGTCGTATTAGTGATAAGGAAATTCAACAGTATTTAGATGGTTCTGGGATCTAGGCTACTTCGGTTTGGGTTCGGCTAAGCCTGTCATGATGGCAGGGTGAAGGGAAGAGTGGGAAAACAGGGTGGGGGTTAGATGTCCTGAGCTCGTATGTTTGTGGGAAAATGTCCGACATTGGTGGGTCTTCTGACTTTTTCGGTCTTTTTGTTCTATGGATTTTTGATGGAATCTTGAACTAAAGCTGATGTTAGGTATCTGCTTAGAATTACCGATAGTCGTCATCGTCTTTGAAATTTTGGCGCAAGTTTTCCGGCGATCGCCGTCTTTCCGGCGGCAGGGAAGCAGAGTTCCCAAAATTGCGAATTTGGCGCACGAGCCATTTAGTGCGATTATTTTTTTCCTCAAGTTTTTCCACTTCTTGCTCAAGAAAAACATTAAGAAAAGTTCGAATAGCCGCAACAACACCCAGTTTTCCGAGGGCTTCCCATGACGGTGCGACGGCGGTAGCGGCAATATCTGCCGCCAACAAAAATTCCAGAGCTAGGGCTAAAGACAAACCAAATTCGAGGCGTACAACCTCATGGTGATCAATGAGCTGCCGGGATTTTGCATAGCGAATCACAATATGCTTTAAGGCTCTGAGGGAGGCTAAAACAATGATGCTAAGGGCGGCAATTTCTAGACAGGTTTCAATGACGAAAACAACTTGGTCGAGGATCGCGAGACGTTCAATGCCGTGGATAAGGCGCTCATTGGCTGCACTCAGAAACTTAAGGTCTAGCTCATCGATATTTAGCAGGGTCAATACTTGCATTAAAAAAATCTGTCCGCTGCATTACTCTGACATTGTATGACTGGGACAATCAGTCACTTCGAATGTTTTAAAACAATTGCCAATCCCGGGTAGATAGTGTCCTCAACCGTTCGATGCGTTTCAGGAAATAGTGGCGGTCTAATTGGCTGTTATTAAAGAGCAAAATATGTTGCAAGCTGATGCGCCATGACCAGATATAAGCCAGTTGTGTCAAGCTTTGTAGGGCGTATTCTTCGGCTTCGGTAAAGGGTGTAGAGGATTTATAGCCAGCGACAAAGGCTTCACGGACATTGCGGCGCATGCCTGTGGTTAAGGCGGCCTGAAAAAACTTCCCAATTTCAAAGGCACGCCAACCGTAGCCACATTGATCGAAATCGAACATGGTGATTTGTTGATCTTTTGTGAAGTGCACATTACCGCTGTGGGCATCGCCCCAACACACTGTCCAAAAGGGCTTTTCGGTGGAAAAGTTGGCTAATTTTTTACGGATATTTTCGGCTGTTGTTTCGAGGAATTGCCCATCATTGGGGCGATCGCCTAAAAAAGGCAAAATGTAAGACAAAGATTCGTCTAGCAGATAAGTCAGATCGAGGGGTTGACGGGGATGTTCACAACTAAAATCGGCACTAATTTGGTGGATTTTTGCGACAACCTGACCCAGCTTTGTACTTTGCTCGACAGTCCAGCCCCCTAGACCAATTTCGCCGGGGGCAAAGGGAAATAACGTTGCATAACGGGTCCCTTCCGGTGCACCCACTTCCACGACAAAATCTCCTTGGCTTGTGGCAATCGGTGCAGCCACCGGCATTTGATGCTCTGCTAAAAAATTTAAAAACTCAATTTCAAAATCAATATCCACGCGGGATCGCCAATGGTGATGGGAAACCCGTAAAACTCGAAGTTCATCGGAGCTTTGGACAAGATAAATATCGCTTAAGCCGCGATGCCACAGCTCACATCTTTCAATATCCACTAAACCGTACAGGGGCAGGACTCTCTCAACTAAGGCGATCGCCGACAATGTGGAATAAATAACAGGAAAATCGGCGCAGATCACCACTTAACTCCCAGAGATCATCACAGCACCCCTTAACCTAAAAAAGACCCCATTAAAGTTCTGTAACAGAGAGTACGATTAGGATATTCTTTGACTTTAATTTTGCCGATACCAACACAAATTCACCAGATTTGATGAACTCTACTCATAAAAAAATCCCTCGGCGACAAGGGATCAAAATCATCAATTTTTTTCAGCACATGCGGTAATCCTCAAGCAGCTTGGCTTAGCATCGGCTCTAATTCACCTTGGCGATCTAAAGCGTGGATATCATCGCAGCCGCCAATATGTTGGTCATCAATAAAAATTTGCGGGAGACTACTGCTGCCATTCGCGCGATCCGTCATTGCTTCGCGAGCCTCGTGATCTCCGTCGATGCAATATTCGGTGTAGTCCACTCCCTTGCTATCTAATAGGCGTTTGGCGCGGATACAAAAAGGACAAGCACTCCAAGTATAGATCTCTATCTTTGCTGCCATGTCGCGGCTCTCCATGAATGTAACGAATTATGTCAAGTCTAGCGTTTTTAACCCTAAAAAAGATCGCCCTTGGGCTTTTTTTTGGCTGCTGCTGCACTAGTCGGCGATCGCCGAGGGGTTTTCCTCCCCCATCCAAGCTAAAACGAAGAACAATTCAGTTAAACTTAAAGGCTATTCCAATGGGTGTTGGGCAGCAAATTTTATGTTTTCTAGCTCGGTTGAATATTTAGTCGGCAATCCGCTTTTTAGCTTTACCTTATTACTCTTCGTTTCCCTAACCGTTCCTCCCATCTTTGAAAAGATTAAACTGCCGGGATTAGTCGGTCTACTCTGTGCCGGAATTTTATTAGGAAAAGATGCTTTAGGGCTGCTCGATCCTGATAGTGAAACGATGATTTTATTTTCTGATATTGGCAAGGTTTATTTAATGTTTGTTGCCGGATTGGAGATTAATCTTGCAGAGTTTCGCAAAACCCAAGACCGTTCATTGACCTTTGGTTTTCTTACTTTTTTAATTCCACTTCTCACGGGTATTACTGTAGGGTTAAGCTTTGGCTTTAGTTGGAATGCCGCTATTTTAATTGGCTCACTCCTCGCTTCTCACACATTACTGGGATACCCAATTATTAATCGCTTTGGTATATTGGCCAACGAAAGTATAACGGTGACCATTGGCGCGACAATCTTTACTGATATTGCGGCTTTAGTGGTTTTAGCGGTATGTGTCTCGGTGCACCAAGGGGAGTTTTCTTGGCTTTTTCTTGCCACCCAATTACTCATTTTAGGGATATATGGTGTTTGTGTTTTACTTGGTTTATCAAAATTAGGTCATCTCTTTTTTCGGCGTAGTGGTGATGAGGAGAGCAATCAGTTTTTATTTATTTTATTGGCTGTCTTTTTGGCTTCTGTTGGTGCACAGTTAATTAATGTTGATAAAATTGTTGGGGCTTTTCTCGCAGGCTTGGCGGTCAATGATGTTGTTGGTCATAGTCCGGTAAAGGAAAAAATTGAATTTGTCGGTAGTACATTATTTATTCCCTTCTTCTTTGTTGGTATGGGATTGTTGTTAGATATTCCGGCATTTGTTAATAATTTACTGTACGAATTTCCCCTGACTCTTTGTATTGTTTTTGGTTTGGTGGGGTCAAAATTTGCGGCGGCGGCGATCGCCAAACTGCTTTATCGGTACAGTTGGTCAGAAGCTTTGACGATGTGGTCATTGTCCATACCGCAGGTGGCGGCCACCCTTGCGGCGGCGTTGGTGGGATTTCGGGTGGGTCTGATTAGTGAATCCGTTTTTAATGCGGTCATTGTGCTGATGCTGGTGACTTCGATTTTAGGGCCGATCCTAACAACAAAGTTTGCCCGGTTTATTGCGGTTCCGACGGCAGTTTTAGCAGAGCTTGAACCGGCGATCGCCCCCTTGTCCGATGCCCCTTACAAAGTTGTGATTCCCCTAGCTAACCCCAAAAGAACCGATGCATTAATGGCTGCTGCTGCACTAATTACCCGCGTTAAGCAAGGCATGTTGCTGCCGACTTCTATTGTCACGGCCCATAGCCCTCTGGATGATGCCAGTATCGATGTGAGCATGGGTCATAGTCACGAGCTTTTAGATCAGGCGATCGCCACGAGCGAAACCCTTGGTATCCCAGCACAACCGAAAATTCGCATTGACCGTGATGTCGCCGCCGCGATTACCTGTCTTGCCCGGGAAGAAAATGCCCAGTTAATTATTATGGGCTGGAGTAGCACTGAAAGCCTGAAAGCGAGGTTACTAGGTAGCGTTATCAACAGTGTTTGTTGGTCTGCCCATTGTCCGGTGGCGGCCTTGCGATTATTTGATCACCCAAACAATTGGCGACGTATTCTTGTGCCCATAAAGGGTTTCACCTCCGAAGATCTGCAGATGATTCGGTTTGTGCAACTTTTGGCGATCGCCAACCAAGCCAACATGACCCTACTCCATGTGAGTGATCCTTGGATGACAAAGGCGCAGCACCAAACCTTTAAAACAGAATTGCAATATTGTTTAGCCGAAGCAGAGGTGACCCTCCCCGTAAAAATCAAAGTCATTCGCCACCATAACATTGCTAAAGTGATTCAACATTGTGCGAAGCAAGCCGACCTCGTTGTGTTGCACTCGACCCGCTATCGCACAGCTGGGGGCTTAGCCGTCGGCGATCTCACGAGCACTATTTCGAGTCAGCTAACGACATCTATATTGATCTTTAATGAGTAATGAAGCGGTTAAAACACGCAGGATAAAACGAAATAAATCCCTTAAATCACTGAAATCACTTATCAACTCTTTGGTAAACCTTCCCCAGAAGTTGTGTAGATAGGCAGGCGATCGCCTAACCACAGTCACAAAAATCACAATCGCAAAAATCACAATCACAACCTTCCAAACAATCAGGCGTACCATCAAAATCGAGATCACCACAATCACAAAAATCCAGACCTCGTTGTTTTCGGCGGCGTTTGTTATTAGCCATCATCTGATAGGAAAGAGAGCTATAAAGTAACTGCTGTTTCGCCTGCTTACAGTCAAATAATCGTCGTTGAAACAATGGAATCGCATCAGCTAAACCCCCATGGGCGATCGCCCGCCGAAAATATTCAGAACAGCTCGCGTCACCATAAAGTTTCCGGTAGGCACAAACAAAACCTTTATGGGGAGAAAGAAATTTTTGATAAAGCCAAATGGCAAAATTCAAAACTTGTCCCATCAAATAATTTAGATGGAGAGCCTTGGCAATTATCGTAATTGGCAGTAAGATTTCAGTCGCTCGATAAACTAAGCCGCGTCTTTTCAGAACTCTCATCGCAAAATCTCTGTTTCTCAATCTGTTCCAACTTTAACCCTATTTATCTCTAGACAAAATAGAGGCGATCGCCGATTATTTTTCCAAGAAAAAATCCTCAACTTCATTCAGAAATCAAGGATGTAGCATCACCCATTGGTTAGCGAAAATTACCAGATAGAATCCCACCAATCACCCGTTGCTTGAGGCGCATCAACAAAATCAACCTTACGACGAATTTCCGACTTATCCCAACCCGTTAATTTCGCGAGAGTATGCACCTCCTCCTCCTGACGACGACGAGTACGACTTAAATACTCCGTTGCCGCATCACAGGTAAGCCCATCTTTATCGCGAAAAGGATGACGAATCACGTAACGACCCTGGAACGATTGACGATTCGACGTTTCATGGAATTTCAAATCCTGCGGAAATTTATCGCGGGTATAGCGCACATGGAGCCGCGTAATAAAAACCTGAGGAACAAAGGCATCCTTATCCCAAAAGACCCCCGCCGACTGCAATTCTTCCTTCGTTAAATTCGGTGCAGAACAAGGATCACAGGTGCTCATATCCCATGCATATTCAAGAAAAACATCATCACGCCCCTGCCGTTGATAATCGTTCTCGAACATCGTGGTATAAAAATCACCAAACTCATCTTCCACAAACTCAGGCACCTCCACATTGGACGGGATTTTAACAGTGCGGTAATTTGTGATTTCCGCTTGACCCTTCGGAGACAAAATATAAACCAGTAGATCCTGCGCCTGATTTGCATTCATCATCCCCAATCGGATGGGCAGCATATATTTCGGCGACTCATAAGCCATCATGAGCGGACGCAGCTCATTAACGCCAGTGCGATCAAACTCTTCGAGATTCATCTTTGCCACAAAAAATTTCATTTGTGTGCGGATGTAAGGCTTAAGAAGATCACTCGCCCCATCGGGAAGTTGGTACTCATTTTGTCGAAGCCAAGTCTCTAAACCATCAGATTCTTTGGCACTGAGAATGAGAATGTCATATTCCCCAACGCTAAATTCTTCCTCAATGGTCACCCCAAGATCTGCCGCACTTTCTAAAGCCATGGCAGGTACCGGTGCATTCATCGATTCTCTTCTGAGCCAGCCGCCGCCAAAATCATCAAAAGCATTCACTTGGCAGGGATTACTATCGAAATATTCCACTAAACGCGGCGCACTAAAGTCATCGAGACGTTTGATAATTTTTGATTCACCCACATGGACTTGGTCTTCTTTTAGCACCACTGGCACTGGTACAACCATCGCAAAATCATCCACATCACCTTGATAGTCATTGGCCATGGTTACAACGGTGCGATCGCCGTCCCGAGCAATAATGACTTGGGAAGCTTGATTGTAGAGTTCGGTATCCGCTTTCGCGACATAAAAGCCGCAGAATGCCCAAGCTGGCTGAGTGAGTAATAAAAGACCAATAAAACTAATCAATAGTCCCTTTAAATATCGCAACAACATCACCTTTTCCTCACGCTAAATTAATCGCTGGAACAAACAAATCATTATTCTCAGTTTGGATATTACTCGGCTCTGGTTTTTGCCAGTTGAAACGTTTCCCTTTCCAAATTTTGTCTATGACAATTGTGCTTGGTGCTAAAGCAAATAAAGCCCAGAAAATTGCACTAGAAGAATAAACGCCATTTTGTAAAATAAAGGTGAGCAAAGCAATACTAATTGCCCAGAAAATTCGTCCTTTTTTCGCATTGGGAATCGAGCGCGGATCGGTCAACATAAAAAAGGCAAAAAGTAACAAAGAACCACTAGATAGTTGCAACAGCACCACATCCCAAGTCCAGCCGAGCCAGAAGTTTCGCAGAATTTCTAAGCCACCATAACTCGCAAGAAAGGCAATGGATGTATCCCAACGCCCGACTTTGTTTAGCACTAGACCAGCGGCAGAGAAGAATAAAATGAGATACCACCAATCAGTGCCCCATTGTCCCGGTGAAACCCATGCGTCATTGGTTAGGAGCAATACGCTGATAATGCCAAAATTGGCGGGGTTAAAGAAATGCTTTTTTTCGTATTTGAGCAAAAATTTACTGGCGATCGCCAAACAACCCGCCAGTATCAAAACACCCATATGATTTGTCCTGAGCAATAGCGACAAACCTAAAGCTGTAATCAAAGAACTGCGTAACCCAGAAATCAAAATAGGTTTAATTTTTAGTTTTTTCTCCTCAGGAGAATTTCGCGTTGCAAAATAAAGACTAAATAGCCATTGAGTCAGCACACAGGCAGCCATTGTAAAAGCGACCCAATCTAAATGTAATGTCCAATCTCTTGTATAGACACCTAATAATAAAAAGCCAGATAAAACCGCGATCTGAAAATCACGAACATCACTAAAGGGCATTCGTTTACTCCCTTCCTATATTTGTTTACCAGTATGCTTGGTGACTTTCCCGCAGCGACAAAGGTTTCGCTTTTTGTAACAGCTTAAATTTTGGTAATGTAGTTGCAGTTTTGTAAACGAATCCCAACTATCTTTTTCGAGGTTCTAGACTGAAATTAAGTTGATTTCTATAAATATGGACTAAAAATATGATCCGCAAAAAATTTTGGTTGCCTATCTTTACAGGATTGATTTGTTTGGGATGTACGACTAGTGTAATTGCTGACGACCAGGCCACATTACTCCGAACCATTACCGTCACTGGGCAAGGACAAGAGGCGATCGCCACCAGTTTATCCAAGGTGCGTTTAGGCGTGGAAGTCAAAGGCAAAACCGCCGAACAGGTTCAGGCAGAGATGGCGAACCGGAGCCAGCAGGTGGTGGAATTTCTTAAGGGGAAAAATGTCGAAAAATTGACCACCACAGGCATTAATCTGCAGCCCCAATATGATTGGAGTGGTGATGAGCGTCGTTTAATTGGCTATATCGCGACCAACACCGTCAGTTTTGAAGTGCCGACAGAATCTGCAGGCAGCATCATGGATGAAGCGGTTCAGGCGGGGGCAACGCGCATTGATGGTATTTCCTTTCGGGCAACTGATGAGGCGATCGCCGCCGCTGAGAAAATTGCCCTCGGAGAAGCCTCCCAAGATGCCAAAACCCAAGCCGAAGTTGTCCTCGAATCCCTTGGCTTAAATTCCCAGGAGATCATTCAAATTCAGGTCAATGGTAGCCAGCCTGCAACACCAATGCCTTTAGTTCGTGCTGAAAGCTTTGCGATGACGGCCAGTGATACAGCCGTGACACCAGTAGAAGGCGGTGAGCAAAACGTAAATGCTTCGGTGACTTTGACCATTCGCTATTAAAGTCACGAATATAGTCACGGTCAATACGTTTAGAACGATACGGTCGGGGATTTTTCAGAAGGTTTCGTTTACTTCGCTAGAATTTCACAAATCCCCGATTTTTGAGCCCCAAGGTTTTTGTACTAATCTTGCTAGCCTTGGCTATAGATCTCTGCCTTCAGCGTATCGGACTAAAAATAACGAAAAAAAAGGCGATCGCCCCCAGCTACAGTACAAATCTAAGCTTCCGTAGAAGAAGTTTCAGTCTTAACCTCCTCCACCTCAACTTTCTCCGCCTTTTCCGTTTCGCTTTCCTCTAGGCGAGCCTGCATAGAAACAGTCTTTTCCATTTTGTCAGCTTCTTTTTTAAACTCTTCCTGAAACTCATTGGAGGCATCCTGAAAACTTTTAAGGGTTTTACCGAGGGTACGACCAATCTCCGGTAGCTTTTTGGGGCCAAATACCAGTAGGGCAATGACAAAAATAAGCGCCATTTCTGGAAGGCCGATGCCGAAAACGTTCATATATCTCTTGGGTAAAAGTTTGCTTCGAATTTTTGTTCGTTATATTTTACCTTGCCCCTTCGACTTACTTCGGCTTTATTTAATAAGCACCATTATTTTTGGGGACAAGCATCACAAAAATGGTTTTACAGACAATCCAGAAATCCATAAACCAATGGCGGTGATGGACATAATAAGAATCCATTCTGACCCTTGTCGCGTAGGGAAGATCATTACGGCCAGACACTTGCCAAAGACCCGTTAGACCCGGACGAATGGTCAATACTTTATCCATGTGACGACCATATTTATAAATCTCGCGGGGCACAAGGGGGCGCGGGCCAACAATACTCATATCACCCATGAGCACATTCCAAAACTGCGGAAATTCATCGAGACTCGTTAAGCGCAAGAAGCGACCGATCGCCGTAATGCGGGGATCTTTTTTTAGTTTAAAATCCTGCTCAAATTCGGCACGTAGTGCGGGCGATCGCCGCAACATCTCCTCAAGTACTTGATCCGCATCAAGCACCATAGTGCGGAATTTAATACAACCAAAAGCTTTGTAGTTTTTGCCAACGCGCCGCTGGACATAAAACACAGGCCCCGGCGAAGAAAGCTTAATAATGAGGGCGATCGTGAGATAGAGTGGCGACAAAAAAATCAGTACACCAAGGGAAAAACAAATATCGAAAGTACGTTTCGCAAAAGCACCATTGAGCACCTTTTGGAGCGCGGAAGGGTAATCCCGAGCCACAGGAAAGGTCACAACCGATCCCTGCCTTGCGATCGCAGTGAGCAGCTTGAGCGCGTCAAATTGCCGATAAACTGTCATATTCGTCTAAATCTCCACACACCGGAACTGCCGAATTTACATTAGCGAGACCGTCGGAATTTCTGCAAACTCAGAAAGCAAGAGAAATAAATTGACTACCCAGCCTTTGCTTGACAGTTGTTTACAAATTCTACATAGCTTTGTCGAAAAGTGTTAGCGGCAAACCGTTGGGCTTGGGTTCGGCAGGCTGCCGCAGAAATCTTTTCCTGAGCCTGTTCAAACTGCTTTACAGCTTCGACTAATGATTTTGTAGACTGTTCTAGAAATAGAATACCCGTTCCGGATGGGTCAGAACGTATATCACGGACAGTTTCACGAGCGCCACCTTGTCCAAAGGCAATCACAGGTGTGCCACAGGCTTGGGCTTCGACGAGGACGATCCCGAAGTCTTCGCAGCCCGCATAAACGTAAGCTTTCGCTTGGGATAGGTATTTTTCCACAACATTATCGGGTTGTCGGCCAAGGATCTGGACATTTGGCTGGGCGATCGCCCGTAATTCTTCTAGCTCTGTTCCCCCGCCGATGACCACTAAGTTTTTGCCCAATTCGTTAAAAGCCTGAACGATTAATGAGACTTTTTTATAGGGCACTAAACGAGAAACCGTGACGTAAAAATCTTCTTTTTTTTCAACAAAAGGAAAGCGTTCAATGTTAACGGGCGGATAAATCACCTCAGCCTTACGACGATAGCAGCGCCAAATTCGTTGGGCTGTCCATCGAGAGTTGGCAATAAAATAATCGACTTGATTCGCGGAGATCACATCCCATTGCCGCAATCGGTGCAAAAGGTAGCGCGCGACAATGCCCTTAATGCCTTTACCCAAGCCAGAATTATTTAAATAGTCAAAGGTGAGATCCCACGCATACCGCATCGGCGTATGGCAATAGCAGATATGGAGCTGCTGGGGACGAGTGATCACGCCCTTGGCGACGGCATGGGATGACGAGAGAATCACATCATAGTTTTCGAGATTGAGCTGTTCAACGGCGATCGGCATTAGGGGCAAATAATTTTGCAAGCCGTATTTCGCGCGGGGAAAGTTTTGGAGAAAGCTCGTCCCGATTTCTCGGCCGAAAAGATAACTATCGGGATTGGTCGATTCAAAATCAATTAGTGCGTACAGATCCGCATCGATATCTTGAAGAATTTCCTTTACGACCAATTCAGAACCGCCAGTGGCATAGGGAGTCAGCCATTCATGAACAAATGCATAACGGGTCATAGAAACCGATTAGATAATGCGTAGCGTGAGTTAGCGAAGCGTAACGCACGTTCAACAGAAAAGATTCGCGAAAAAGTGCATTGCATTTCATTAACGCACCCTACAAGACTTGGAGAAAAATCGCCAGCAAAAAATTGGCAAAAAAAAACCGTCGCTGGGTCAGGACGGTCTCGCTTGATAAGCAATCGGAGGGTATTTTTACGTTAGCGCGGGGATCAAAGAGTAAATGTATATTTTTTGACTTCTTTAGCTTTTTCTTAGACTTATTTGTCTGAATAAGATGCCATGGGCTCTTTAATAAATCGGATATAAAGATGTCGGAAGGTAGATTTCAAGATTCTCGGCAAAGCAAAATCGATGGGCATTAGAGCTTCGGGAAGTTTCCAGTCGGCGATCGCCAACTCTTTTGGTTCTGCTAAAGGAAAATTAATCGCTTCGACAGTCGAGCAGAGCTCCTTTTTCATGGAGAGTGCAACGGTTGGGACAAGCTCTGGTTCAACGCCGAGAATATCAACCATCGCCCGATCCAGCGCGAAAACATCTGCCGCAGCGCCCAAAACACCTAAATCTTTAGGTTCGCCGCCGCTAGGGCCATTGCCTTCATGACCAATAATTCCATCGATAATCGTTAAATCCGGAGCGATCGCCTTAGCCGTTTCGATGAGCATATCCGCAAAGGTTTCCGGCTCCTTGCCTGCTTCCATGTGCCACCAAGCCTTCATTTTGCCGGGGACACAACCAAATAAATTTTTTACACCGAGGGTCATGGTGAGCTGGATATGGGATTTCACCTTAGGCAAATTAATCACCACATCGGCTTCCATCGCTTCTTTGGAAAGGCGGAGATTTTTATAATTATCGCTTTCGGTTTCGTAGCGTTTGCCATGAAACTCGATGAGGGGAATATCAAGCTCTTCAATGAGTTCTAAATAGCCATTTTGCTTGGCCACACCGTGGGCAGACCCAAAGGCTGGACTGTCACCAATAAAAGGTTTACCGCCTGCATCCATCACCATTTGGGCGACGCAATAAACGATTTCTTTGCGAGTAGTGCATTCTTTTGTTGGACGTGCCCCAGTCAACATATTGGGTTTGAGCAAAACGCGATCGCCGGGTTTCACAAAAGCAGCCATGCCACCCAAAGGCGCGAGCAAAGTTTCTAGGGACTGACGCAATTGGTCAAGCTCATAGGATGTTGCGGCAATTAGGCTAACGCTACTCATGGAAAAAACTCAAAATATTTTATTTAGGGTAGCGCAATCTGCCTCAAGAACGCTTGATATATATGGGGATCGGGATTGTTATTGGCCAAGGGTTAACCCATCCTGATTACTGGGGGAGTCCTTGGGGTTGCCACCCGATGGGCAGCATCGATCTTGACCAAACAATTATGGTTGCCCAAGCATCACGGGTAGAAACAATACCAATGTGTCCTTTCTCCGGGTTCTTTTTTCCCCTGGCAATTTTAGAGGCAAGCTTTAATCACAACTGAGGTGTCTTCATCAATCTGGCGATCGCCCTAATTCCCCTAAACAAACCAAAAATATTAGATTATCTTTTTATTAAATTCTCAAGACATAAGTTTATCTGATTATTTTGGTTAGGAATTGACATTTTACATTTCTTTAAAACCATTGCATGATGAGGGTTACAGAGATTTATGTGATGTTTTAACAGATCTTGGAGAGAATTCCCATGGTTGCCCTGATACAGTCTGCTCCAGAAAAATTCCAGCAGCGTTTAACAATGCAAATAGCCGAGCTTGCCGCTGAGACGACAGCGCTCCGATCTTTAGATTGGGATCGAGATCGGTTTGATATTGAGTTTGGGCTACGCAATGGCACGACTTACAATTCTTTTTTGATTCGTGGCGAAAAAACAGCTCTTGTCGATACTTCCCACCGCAAATTTGAAGAGCTCTATCTAGAAGCTCTCACTGGGCTGATTGACGTTTCGGCCATTGATTATTTGGTTGTTAGCCATACGGAGCCGGACCATAGTGCTTTGATCGGGGATTTGCTGGCTATCGCTCCCGATATTGTGATTGTGGGGGCAAAGGTTGCGATTAAATTTTTAGAAAATATGGTGCATCATCCCTTCAAGTCATTGATCGTCAAAAGTGGCGATCGCCTCGATTTAGGGAAAGGTCATGTTTTAGAATTCGTCTCGGCTCCCAATCTTCACTGGCCAGATACGATCTTTAGCTACGACCATGGTACGGGCATTTTATATACCTGTGATGTTTTTGGGATGCACTACTGTGATGACCATATTTACGACAAAAATCCCCAACTTCTAGAGGCGGACTTTCGGTATTATTACGACTGTCTCATGGCTCCCAATGCTCGGTCGGTGTTAGCGGCTCTCAAACGTATCGCTAAATTAGATATCAAATTAATCGCGACAGGCCATGGCCCCCTTTTAGAAGAATCCATTTCCCACTGGCTAGAGCAGTACAAAAGCTGGAGTGAGGCTCAGGCAAAAACGGATACGCTTGTGGTCTTCTTCTATTGTCAAGACTACGGTCACAGTGACCATCTCGCCCGGGCGATCGCCCATGGTGTGAACCGCAATGGTGTACAGGTCGAGCTTATCGATTTACAACAAACTTCCCCCCAAGAGTTGCGGGAATGGGTCGAAATTGCGGCCGGATTGATTATTGGTATGCCGCCCCAGTCCTGTCCCATCGCCCAAACGGCTCTCAATACTGTTTTGGCTGCTGCCCACAAAAAACAGGCCATCGGTCTCTTTGAAACAGGCGGTGGCGAAGATGAGCCGATTTATCCCCTCCGTAACAAATTTCGGAGCATTGGTTTAACAGAAGCATTCCCGCCAATCTTAGTAAAAGAATCTCCCCAGGCTGCTACGGATCAACTTTGTGACGAGGCCGGAACAGATATGGGGCAGTGGCTAACCCGCGATCGCACCCAAAAGAAAATTCAGGCCATCGATCTAGAACTAGAACAAGCCCTCGGACGTATTAGTACAGGTCTTTATCTGATTACTGCGAAAAAAGGCAACTTGAGCAGTGCAATGTTAGCGTCTTGGGTCACTCAAGCTAGTGGTAGCCCCCTTGGTATCGCGATCGCCGTCGCCAAAGATCGAGCCATCGAATCCTTGATGCAAGTCACAGATCGGTTTGTCTTAAATGTCCTGGAGGAAGATAACTATAAACCCCTCATGAAACATTTCCTCAAGCGTTTTCCACCGGGGGGCGATCGCTTTGCAGGCATCAAAACCTATCCCGCTAGCAACGGTTGTCCGATCCTCGCCGACGCACTAGCCTACATCGAATGCGAAGTTTCTAGTCGTATGGACTGCGGCGATCACTGGGTGATTTATGGCCTAGTTGATGCCGGACGAGTCGCCGATGTCAATGGTCTGACAGCCGTTCACCACCGTAAACTTGGCAGTCATTATTAAAGTAAATTGAGGCTTTTCGGCCATCTACCCAGCACACTATTTCAGGATTTTCCCGCTATGCAACAAATCATCACTCCCCCCAAACCCCTCAATACTGACAATCCCGTCTCTTTATATGAAGTAAACCGTGGACGAGTGGTGCGCGTGTTGGAATCTGTTCAGGATTTGATCGTCGTTTCCCTCTGCATCGGGCTATTCAGTTTTATGGTGTTGCAGATGCGGGATATGTTTCTTTCGATGTTGCCACCTGTGCATTTCCATACTGTCACCGCCGATATTTTGTTTTTGCTAATTTTGGTGGAACTCTTCCGTTTGCTGATTATTTATCTCCAAGAGCAACGGATTTCTATCGGGGTCGCCGTCGAGGTTTCGATTGTTTCTGTCCTGCGGGAAGTTATTGTCAGTGGCGTTTTAGAAACGGATTGGACAAAGATTTTAGCGGCCTGTGCTTTTTTGATTGTTTTAGGCATGTTGCTCCTTGTGCGGGTGTGGATTCCACCTACTTTTAAAGGGGTTGATCCAGAAAAAACAATTGTTCAACGTTATCAACGGCAAAGCCATGGGGAGAGCTCCGCGTCTGTGAAGCATCTTTAATGGGAACGATATTATATCGAAATTTATCGTTTTGAGCTGGGGTTACAAGTTACCAGTTTGGCTTATTTTCATTTGCTTATTACCAATTTTTGTGAGGTTATCCTATGTCCGTTACCACAACTCTCAACCCGACTCGCCCGAAGGATGTTCAGGTGGTGGAAATTGCACCGAATACGTTGATGTTGCGATCGCGGACTTGGGATCGGCTCAAGTTTGAAATTGAATATGCTCGCCAGCAGGGGACAACGGCTAATTCTTTTTTAATTCGCGGCGATCGCCCCACATTAATTGATCCGCCGGGGGAATCTTTTACTGATATCTATCTCTCGGCTTTGGCAGAGCACTTTGACCTAACGACGTTAGAGTATGTGATCCTCAGTCATATCAATGCCAACCGCATGGTGACCTTAGAAGCTTTATTACAAAAGGCTCCCCAGGCAACGGTTGTCTGTTCTCACCTCGGTGCCAATATTTTTCGGATGGCGTTTCCCCAGTGGACTGATCGCGTCCAGGTTGTCCGGGGGGAATCCACTTTAGAAATTCACCATGGTCACCCCCTTGTTTTAACGACAGTACCGACACCCCGCTGGATTGACGGTCTTTGCACCTTTGATCCGACAACGCAGATTTTATATACGGATAAGTTGTTTGGTGTCCATGTGTGTAGTGATGCTGTTTTTGATGAGGCTTGGAAGGAGCTCGATGGCGATCGCCGCTATTATTTTGACTGTCTCCATGCTCCCCAGAGTAAGTCTGTCGAGAAGGCTCTAGAAAAACTCGAAAAATTTCCGGCTCAGATCTACGCCCCCGGCCATGGCCCTTTAGTGCGCTATAGTTTGAGCCGTTTTGTGTACGACTATCACCAGTGGTGTCAACGTCAAAAATCGAAGGAATTAACCGTCGCTTTACTCTATGCTTCCGCCTATGGGAATACGGCTGTGCTTGCCCGGGCGATCGCCCAGGGTCTCATCGACGAGGGTCTACAGGTTAATACTATTAATTGTGAAACTGCCGAACCCGCGGAAATTACCGAGGCGATCGAAGCTTGTGATGGCTTTTTGATCGGCTCTCCCACCCTAGCGGGTCATGCTCCCACCCAGATCCAAACTGCTTTAGGTATAATCCTGTCCACTGCGACACCGACGAAATTAGCGGGGGTTTTCGGCTCCTATGGCTGGAGTGGTGAGGCGATTGGCTTTTTAGAAAATAAACTACGCGATGCGAATTATCGCTTTGGTTTTGATGCGATTCGGGTAAAATTCACCCCCGATGCGGCAGTGCTAGAATCTTGCCAAGAGTCTGCAAGTAAGTTTGCAAAAACTCTCAAAGCTAATAAAAAACTGCGATCTCCCGGTCTGAACCGGACAAAAACCAAGGGCGATCGCACAACCCAAGCCGTTGACAGGATTGTGGGTTCTCTCTGCGTTGTCACCACTCGCGATGGTGATACCCATAAAGGTGTACTGTCCTCTTCGGTGACCCAAGCTAGTTTTAATCCACCGGGATTAGTCATTGCTGTCAGTGCTGGCCAAAATGCTGATCTCATGATGCACCAAGGGGATCAATTTACCTTAAATATCCTCAAGGAAGGTCGTAATGTGCGCCGTTATTTTTTCCACCACAGTATCATCGGCGAAAATCCTTTTGAGGAGCTATCGACGACCGTCGGCAATAATGGTTGCTTGATTCTACAGGAGGCTTTGTCTTATCTCGAATGCACTGTCCAACAACAAATGCAGTGTGGCGATCGCCATCTCATCTATGCCACCGTTGCTCATGGTCAGGTCTTAGAAAACAGCGGTATTACGGCCATCGAACATCACCGTTAAATCCACGCAGATCTTGCAATGGTGATACGGCGAAGGGGAGAGAAGGAGAGGGGGAAATTTCTTCAGCTCACAAATTTCGAGAAAACTGGGGGAGAAAAATAGCTATATTGCCGCATACCCTTGTCTTCGAGCCTTCTTTTCCCCAGAAGCTCATTAAACCGTCAACCTAAATTGCCATCATTTACTTACCTAGGGTCAATTCGTCCTTATTGCCGAGCAGTCCTTGGGGTCGCCACACCATTAGCACCATCAAAATCAAGCCGATCACCATAATTCGTAATGCTCCTAAGCGGGCATCATCCACAAGATCCAGTTGGGGTAAAACAAAGCGAGTGACGGAGTCGTAGGCAAAGAAAATGAGGGAGCCGATCAATGTGCCGGGGTTGGTGCCAGCGCCGCCTAAAACCACGATTGTCCAAGCGTTAAAGGTGACCAGTGGCTCAAAACTAGAGGGGTAAACATTGGTCAGTTGCCATGCGTAAAATGAGCCTGCCATCCCGGCGATCGCCCCACCGAGCATAAAGGATTGCAGCTTATACCAAAAAACATTTTTGCCGAGGGCACGGGGAATTTCTTCATCTTCCCGAATCGCCTTCAGGACACGACCCCAAGGGGAATGCACGAGATATTCTAAACCTGCGTAAACTAACGCCAATGCCACCACCGACAGAAGCATTAAGCCGGCTTTGTAGTTGTAATTTTGTAGGGCAACGCAACCATTGATAAACAAGCTGAGAATAATACCGCCGCCAATCACACCCCAAACGGTCGCATCTAAACCAGAGCCACCTTGCTTTCTTTGTTTTTTCCAACGCCAGCGAATACCGCGCCACAGTTGCCAACCCGCAAAAATTGCGACAAGCGTCAGCCAGAAAATTAGCGAGAGCCTACCGACTTGGTTCGGGCGAAATTCTCCCAATGGCAACGGATAACCCTGGACACCGAAAGCACCACGGGTTAACCATTCTTCGTTCAGGGCAACTAGACGAATTAATTCCGAAAAGCCGATGGTCACAATCGAGAGATAATCTTCCCGCAATCGCAAGGTCGATAGACCAATAATTAGACCTAATAACGCGGCGATCGCCATCCCGATAAGTAGTGCAACGATTAGGGGTATTCCTTGGGACGCGAGCAACACAGTGGCGTAAGCACCGATAGTCATAAACGCGACGTGACCAAAATTGATGAGTCCCGTAAAGCCCCATTGAAGATTTAGACCTAGACAAAAAATCGCATAGGTTGCTGCGGAGATAGTGAGATAAACGAGATAGCCGACCATAGGTGCTCGAAATGAAGGTACGAAAAGGGAGAACCCCAAGACTGACCCATCTTATACCATGCAATACCGCTAATTCTGGTTACTTTGACCCATAAACTCGGAGGGCATTTTTTCACCTCCATTCGACCTAAAGATTACATGGGTCATTCCGCAACTGAGGGAACAAGGAGAGCAGAAAACATGGAGGCACAACCATGAGAGCCAAAGATTTTATCGGGAATTCCGGAGTCTTCAAGGTCATTTTCTATCAGCGTGGTAAATTATTTGTCTCACAAAATATAAAAGCAGCTTATACATCTAACTAGGAATACCGAACGAAAAAGTGTTTACATGCCCATAGTGAAAATCGTATATTCAACTCACAAAGCATAGGCAAAAAGCTATGTTCTTGGGCATATAGAACAACGATGCGCCAAGCCCATGGGTTTGGCTTCATCTTTTCTTGGGAGGAAGAAACAATGCAAAACCAGATTGCTTTTTTGATCACGGCAGATTTCGTATTGTTAATTTTGCTCTATTGTCTGAAGTCAATATTTTTGCCAGAACAGCCTGATGAGGCTGAATCCACCGTCGGCGATCGCCAGTAAATCGACCATAAACTTGAGGATAGAAATTCGCAATGATCAAACAGTCACAACTAATTTGGCTAGCAGGATTGACTCTCGGCGGTAGTATTGTCAACGTTGGTATGCCAGTGCAAGCACAGGAAGCAGCCCTTACCCGCTTGCCCCTCTCCCAGAACCTGGCTCCGGAAGATGCTAACCCAACCATGGAGATGGCGCAGGTCAATTCAGTGTCGAGCTTACGAGATGTTAGACCAAGTGATTGGGCGTTTGGGGCGTTACAGAGTTTGGTGGAACGCTATGGTTGTATTGCGGGTTATCCAGATCAGACGTTTCGTGGCGATCGCCCCCTGACCCGTTGGGAATTTGCCGCAGGATTAAATGCTTGCCTGAATGCCATAGAGCGGCAAACATTCGCAGGAGGTTCTGAGCTGGGCATAAATGACATTAATACCCTCCGACGACTAATCACCGAGTTTGAAACAGAACTAGCCACCCTAAATGCAAGGGTCGATGATCTAGAAACCCGCACCACAGTATTAGAAGACAACCAATTCTCCACCACCACAAAACTGGGCGGTGAAGCCATCTTTTCAGTGAGCGGTGCAACGGGCGGCGAGCCCAATAGTGATGATGCACAAGTGACATTCAACAATCGTCTCCGATTAAATTTGACCACTAGCTTCACCGGAAAAGACGCATTAATCACTGGCTTACAAGCCTATAATTTCAGCGCTGGCAGCTCGATTACAGGCACAGGGAGCGTCGCAGAAACCCTCTTCCCCAACGACGCATCCCTCCTAGGAGAAGGGATGACCAGCCTCAGTTGGGAGCCACAATTTGCGGGCTTTAATCCACAAAATCTCCAAACCAGTTGCGGCAATAATAGTCTTTGTCTTTATAAACTGCTCTATGTCACGCCAGTGAGTGATAAATTAACTGCTTTTATTGGCCCCAAGGCGGAAGTGACCGATGCGTTTCCCACGATTATTCCCTTTGCTAGTGAAGGTCAGGGAGCAATCTCACGCTTTGCGACTTTAAACCCAGTCCTACGGATGTCCGGGGGAACTAGTGGTACGGGATTGGCTTCAGCTGGCGGTTTTATCTATCAGCCTAATGATGTGATCGATTTACGGGCACTCTATGGTTCTGTGAATGCGGCCATACCGGGAAATGAAGGATTTCCGGGTACACCTTTGGGGGCAGGCTTATTTAATGGCAGTTTTATTGCTGCTACCCAATTAACCATTCGTCCGAGTGACAAACTCGACTTGGGCTTGAACTATGCCTACAGTTATCACCAAATTAATATTGATGGAACTGGACTCACGGGCACTTCAGGCTCAACGGGAGCAACGGGTGTTTTTGGGGATTTACCGCTCACGACTCCAATCCGGTTTAATTCCTTTGGAGCGACGGTCAATTGGCGCGTTAGTCCTCGTGTGAATTTGACGGGCTATGGGGCATACATTATGGCGGATCAAGCTGGTGGTGGTTCGGCCTATACAAATTTAACGAGCTGGATGGCGGGTCTATATTTTCCTGATGCGCTGGCAAAGGGGAATTCGGCGGGGATTTTGTTTGGTCAGCCCCTCCATCGGGTCGCTGCGGGTAATGGGGCGAGTTTAAGTCCGGCGAATATTGGCGATCGCCAAACGCCATATCATCTGGAAGCTTTTTATCGGTATCAAATTAATGATCATATTAGTATTACCCCCGGCGCTTTTGTTATTTTCAATCCGGAAGGGGATGCTGATAACGATACGACTAGTGTCTTCACCCTACGCACCACCTACACTTTCTAACTACCTACATTTTCTTATAGTCCATTGACCTAAACGGCTCAGGCTTGGGGAGTGGGTGCTATATGGTGCTGGTCATAGGTAAAGCGACAGCGCCGGCGATCGCCATGCCGCTCTATTAATCATTAATTAACGTCAGTTCGGGTTAAGGAATTATCTAAATGCCTTGAAGACACGGTGACGTTGGGAGAGGGAGAGATGGAGAAGGGGAGATGCGGAGAGGGGGAGACACAGAGAGGGGGAGACACGGAGAACCTACGAAGGTCTGTTTTTTCTGACACCTAGAATCTAAAATTGTTTGAATGAAAAATCGCCCCATCCCTCGCTCTCCTTTTCGCCGCGTCGTCATTCCAGACCATGCTTAAACCGAACTTAGGTTAATTAGTGAATTAGGAAATGAGTGCAGCCATAGGAGACATACCCTAGGCAGTCAGCAAAACCATGCCATAGGCGGCGTAAATCAAATTTCAATTTTCACTATCTAGCGATAAAGATGTACGGCGCGGCATAAATAAAGTTGCGACGCATAAACTTCCGAGGATTAACGCTCCGGCGATCGCCACAGTGGGCACAATTTCTGTTTGGGAATGTTTTACGGCGATCGCCACCCAAGCCCACACAAACACGCCGCCAAAAACAATATCCCGATATTTAAAAGTAATAAATGCCGCTAATCCCGTACCGATGACCAGTAAAATTGCCGCCCAAATTTCCGGCTCAATTCCCCACCCCGACCAATTGAGAAAATGTAGTAGACAAGCGGCATTCACGATAGTTGCAACCGTAACCCAAGCGCAGTAAATCGAGATAGGTCTGCGCACCAGCCATCTAATTTTCTGTGGAATCGCTTTACCGTCGTGGTTAAGCGTGAGGTAAAGTTTCGCCAGAAACACAACGATTAAACCGATTACAACTAACGACACAGCAAATAATTGATATTGAAAGAAAATGACCCAAATGATCTGCGTGATGCTGGCAAAGGTGAGCCAGTAGCCAAGCTGTTTCGTGTGAGGATTATTTTTCTGGCTCGGTAAAGCTTGGTACACAGCCAACGAAATGAGTCCCACATAAATCAATCCCCAAATCGAAAAGGCGTAACCTGCGGGCAAAATCAGCACTGGCTCAAAATATTGGTCAGAAATTTCGGCGATCGTTAAACCGTCTAAAGGTTTGATATTGGCGAGGACATTGGTAATAAAAGCCGCAATAATTGCAACAAGATTAATTACTTGGCGTTGAATATCGCGCTCTAAAGTCATGTTGGAAAATGTAGTCCTCGCTAAATTACAAATATTTTTTGAGCTGAAATTAATAACTTGATCCTATCGATTTCCCCCGCAAAGATACAACTCCCAAAAGGGCGATCGCCTTAAACAAAATCTTTTTTCTGCTGTTGCAATGGTCATAACAGCTTAATTAACCCCAACTGTTTGCATCGTGACACTATTATTTCTTGGCTAATTATTGTATGAATTTCTGGAGGCGATCGCCGCTCTTTTCGGGTCGATTAATAAAATATAATGCGCTTTTTTTGTTTTGTATTTTACACATTGCACAACACTCACTCGGAATGATTACTTTGACGAAGCGAGCAATATTCGATGCAAAAAATATTTGATAGAATGGTAACAAAGTCGTTGCTGATCAAATCAGGGAGGCTGGCATGGGACGGGAAACCAGACTGTTTAAGACCAAAGAAGCGAAAACACGCACTGAAGTCAGTAACTTTTTACGCCAAATTGCCGAAAAAATTGCGCAAGGTGAAGTTATCTTGCGACAGGGAACAGAAGAACTTACATTACAAATCCCAGAAAATCTAATTTTGGAGATTCAAGTTGAGGACGAAGAGAAGAAAACTAAAGGTCTTCAACATAGCTTGGAGATGGAAATAAAATGGTTTGACAATGATGCAGCAAGTGGTTCATTGGAGTTGGGCTAAAGCTGCTAGCCAGTAATCTGTAGGGCGCGTTCATGGCATGCAACGCGTCCTTTTATTTTGCGATAAATATCGATGATAGGTTAGCCGCGCTGATACATTTTACGGAAAAATATTGATATTAGAAAATACGGCGATCGCCGTCCATTACTGCCAGCTCATCTTCTCGCCATGACCTAAATAAATTCCCAGTGGGCGATCGCCTTATGGGTAGGAAGTTAGAGAAGTTTTACAAGCCGGAACGCTACGATAAGAAACAACCACAAAGTTCTCTTAACGTCGATGTTTGCAGCGCCATTAGGATTAAAACGATTACTGTCCTACCAAAAATCTTGGTTACGGGGAGATGTTCTCGCAGGCTTAACAGTTGCCGCCTATCTCATTCCCCAATGTATGGCCTATGGCGAATTAGCCGGGGTGCGCCCAGTAGCTGGTCTATGGGCAATTTTGCCAGCCATGGTGATCTACACATTTCTCGGATCGTCCCCCCAATTGTCCGTTGGCCCCGAATCGACAACAGCCGTGATGACCGCAGTGGCGATCGCCCCCCTTGCTGCTGCGGACGGCAGTGATTATGGGACATTAGCCGGATTGCTCGCTGTCATTGTCGGGGGCGTTTACGTCGTGGGCTACTTTTTGCGGTTAGGCTTCCTCGCCAATTTGCTCTCGAAACCCATCTTGATTGGCTACATGGCGGGAGTCGCTGTAATCATGATTTCAGGTCAGTTGGGGAAAGTTGCAGGCTTATCCATCGATGCCGAAACAATTCCCGGCGAAATCCAAGGCTTTTTAACGCAATTACCCCAAGCTCACGTTCCGACCCTTGTCTTATCAATTGTTCTTTTAATCTTTCTCTTCGCCATTCAATCCCGCTTTCCCAATGCGCCGGGGCCTCTAATTGCTGTTTTGGCAGCAACCGCTGCGGTAAAAATCTTTCAGCTTGACCAGTTGGGGATCGCTGTTGTCGGAGAAATCCCTAGCAGTTTACCAGTGCCGCGTTTACCGGATTTTGCCAATGGTCAACTTTTGGCTCTAATCTCAGCATCGGTCGGCATTGCGGTGGTGGGCTATTCGGATAATGTCCTAACGGCTCGTGCTTTTGCGGCGCGCAACAATTACACCATCGATGCCAACCAAGAATTATTGGCTTTGGGCTTCTCGAATATGGGCGCAGGCGTAATGCAAGGATTTCCGATTAGCAGTAGCGGTAGCCGCACAGTGATTGGTAATGCTCTGGGCAACAAAACCCAGTTATTTTCTCTGGTGGCAATGGTTTCGGTCGTTTTAGTGTTACTTTTTCTCAGACCTGTTTTGGCATCTTTTCCCACTGCCGCATTGGGCACATTAGTGATTTTTGCAGCCACAAGATTAATCGAAATTGATGAGTTTAAACGACTGCAACGATTCCGCAACTCCGAATTTGCATTAGCTGTTATCACAATGATTAGTGTGTTAGTCACTGATTTGTTGGTCGGTATTGCGATCGCCATTACTTTGTCGGTGGTGGAGTTGTTTGGTCGTGTCGCTCGTCCCCACGATGCAGTGCTGGGAAAAATTAAAGGATTAGCTGGCTGGCATGACATTGAAGATTGGGATCATTCGATCACAATGCCGGGGTTAGTTTTATATCGCTACGATGCGCCCCTATGTTTTGCCAATGCCGAAAATTTCAAACAACGAGCGAAAGCTGCCATCGATTCAGAAAAAGAGCCTGTCAAATGGTTTGTGCTTAATGCCGAGGCGATCGCCGAAATAGACATTACCGCTTCGGACATGTTGGCAGAATTTATCCACGAATTAGAGTCGCAAAATATTACCTTCGCCATGATGCGAGTCAAGCAAGATCTATACGCCCAGCTCCAACGTTCCGGTATGCTCCACAAAATCGGCGCTGATCATATTTTTTCCACAATTAATAATGCGGTTCAGGCCTTCCAAGAAGATTCACAAGCTTCAACTGCCAAGTCATTACAAGAATCTCCAGAATCTCAGTACAGGACAAAACTGGAAAAAAGTAGGAGGAGAGGGTTTGATAGAAATTA